>JBDLVD010000051.1:0-12038 GCA_039804965.1 Pseudomonadota bacterium | reverse complement strand
ATCGACATGCTGCAGATCGATCGGCTTGCCGGCCATGTCGCTGATCATGCCGACAGCCTGCGGGATGGACAGCAGTTCCGGCCCGGTCACGTCATAGGCCTTGTTTTCATGCCCCGGCTGGGTGAGCACGGCCACCGCCATCGCCACGCAGTCATCGCGGCTGACCATGGCCACCTTGCCATGGCCGGCATTGTCCGGCTTGCTGCCCGCCTGCAATGCCGGGATCGCCATCGCCGTGGCGACCGCTTCGGAATAGAGGCTGTTGCGCAGGAAGGTGAAAGCCGCGCCCGATTGGCGGATCAGCTGTTCGGTATCGTAATGGTCTTTCTGTTCGACGCCGGGATGTTCGGCCAGCCCGCCACCGACGACCGAGGTATAGACGATATGCCCCACGCCGTTGGCACGGGCGGCTTCCACCGCGTTGCGGTGCTGCTGCACGCGGGTGCCAACGCGCAAGGTGGAGATCAGCAGCATCTTTTCGCCGCCTTCCATCGCCCGCGCCAGCCCTTCGGGATCGTCGAAATCGGCTTGCCGCACGTCCGCCCCGCGCGCGGCGAGATCGGCCAGCTTGTCCACCGACCGGCTGAGACAGATGACATCCTGCGGCGCGCAGATGTCCAGCAGAGCGCTGGCAGTGGCATGGCCGAACTGACCGGAAGCGCCGGTGACGATGATCTTACCCAAGTTTCCTCTCCCGACAGGCGTGAAAAACGAGAATCCGCCCGCTTGGCGTTGATAATAACGAGTGTTACGGTTGAGGCAACACAAGGGGAGAGATGCCGTGATCAAATTGTCCATCGAAGACCGCCTGGGCCTGCAGGATCTGATCGCCAATTACAGCTGGGCGCTGGATACCGGCGACGCCGATGCGCTGGTGGAATGCTTCACCGAAGACGCCGTGATGAGCGAAGAAGTGTTCGACGAACCCGACATCTGGGAAGGGCACGACGGGATTCGCGGGTTGATGGCGCATTATGCCAATGCCCCCGGCTTCCCCGGCCGCCAGCATCACGTCACGCAGGTGCAATACCGCCCGCAGGCCGATGGCACGGTGAAGATGCGCGGCTTTGCCTTTGTCACCGAATGCGAAGGGGAACCGCCCTATCTGCTGCGGTTCACCGGGTATTACGACGATCACGCGGTGAAATGCGCGGACGGCATGTGGCGGTTCCAGCGCCGCACGGTGCGGTTGTGGGATGGCGCGGTGCTGGAAAAGTTCCCCGGCCGTGGCAACTGGGTGCCGCGCAAGCGCCCGGCTTCGCTGATCATCAAGCGTTAAGCCACAGGCGATGACCACCGCCTTTGCCGATAGCGCCGCGCTGGCGCGGTTCTTCGACGCCGCGCGCGCCATCGTGGGTGACGCCCATGTGTTTGCCGCGGCGGACGATCGCGCCGCCTATGGCGATCAGATGGCCTTTGCCGGGCAAACCGGGCACCAGCCATCGGGCGCGGTCGCCGCTGCCACCACGCAGCAGGTATCTGCATTACTGAAGGCGGCGGCCCACACCGGCGTTCCGCTGTGGCCGATCAGCCGCGGCAAGAACTTCGGTTATGGCGGTTCGGCCCCGGCGCAGGCGGGCGCGGTGGTGCTCGACCTGTCGGGTATGAAGCGGATCATCGAAATCAACGAAACGCTCGGCTACTGCGTGGTGGAACCGGGCGTCGGCTTCTACGACCTGTATGACGAACTTGCCCGGCGCGGACATCCGCTGTGGATGTCCGTGCCCGGCAATGCCTGGGGCAGCGTGGCCGGAAACGCGCTGGAACGCGGCGTCGGCCCGCAGCCCTACGGCGATCACGCGGCGCAGATCTGCGGCATGGAAGTGGTGCTGCCCAGCGGCGAAGTGGTGCGCACCGGGGCAGGCGCGATGGCCGGCAACCCGGCGTGGCACGTGACGAAGAACAGCTATGGCCCCGGTTGGGAACAGCTGTTCCTGCAATCCAATTTCGGCGTGGTCACCCGTATCGGCCTGTGGCTGATGCCCGCGCCCGAAGCCACCATGACGCTGTCGCTGCAATTGCCCGAAGCCGACGATATCGAACGCGGGATCGCCATGTTCGCACCCTTGCGCCTGCGCGGGATCATCGATCACGATGCGGCATGGGTCTCCTACGTCGGGATCGCCAGCTATGTCGGCCCGCGGGCGATGTTCTGGCAGGGGACAGGCCTGCTGCCCGAAGATGTCGGCACGGACATCCGCCGGAAACTGGGCATCGGCTGGTGGAACGCGGAAGTGAACCTTTACGGCCCGGAACAGGTGATCGCGGCCAAGGCGAAGATCGTGTCAGCGGCAGCGGCGCAGGCCGGCATTTCCGGCGGCGAATGGAAGGTCTGGCGGCAAGGCGATCCGATCGACCAGAGCAAGCGCGGCATCCCTGCCACGCGCGACATGATGATGGTCAACTGGTATGGCGGACGCGGCGGACACATCGGCTTTTCGCCGTTGATGCCGTCCGATGCGAAGCTGGCCGCCGAACAGTTCCGCCGAACGCGCCGCCGGTATGAAGAATTCGGCGTCGATTATTACGGCGCCTTCGGGGTCGGCGGGCGGCAGACCGTGGCGGTCAACGAAATTCTGTACAACCGCGACGACGCCGATCAGCAGCGCCGGGTGGACGGGCTGTTCAAGGCGCTGATCGCAGACACCCATCAGGCCGGGTTCGGCGAATACCGGACCCATATCGATTACATGGACGCGGTGGCGCAAACCTTCGATTTCAACGGCGGCGCGATGGCGCGGCTGAACGAAACGCTGAAGGACGCGATCGACCCGGCCGGCATTCTGGCGCCGGGCAAGCAAGGGATCTGGCCTGCCCGGTTCAGATAACGGCCGGATCAGGTAACGGCTGGATCAGGCACGGTCGGGCCGGATCAGGCCTTTGCCGCCAGCACCCAGCCCAGCACGCTCGCCCCGCCCGGCGCGGCAGGCGCTGCATCGGGCATGGCGGTGGTGCCGCCGGGCTGCACGGCATAGTCCGCCAGTGCTTCGATCCATTGTCCGCCCGCACCCTGCGCCATCCGGCCCACCGCCGCCCAGCCGGGGTGGCAAGCCTCGGCCGTGCAGGTATCGCCGCTGCCGATCAGCAGCGCCACGCGGGTGTAGCCCGCTTCGGCCGCGACATCTTCCAGCAGCAGCGCATCGGCGGCCATGCTGACCCCCGCGATCAGGGCAGGGCGGCGCGACAGCACATCGCGGGCAAGGCGGATACGGTCGCCTGCCAGCGCCACCACCTTGCCACCGCGCGCCGCGCCAGCCGCAGCAAAGCGCAGGCCCGCAGCCAGCGCCGGATCGTGCAGCAGCACCGATGCCTCGCCATGCTGCCAACGGAATTGCGGCAGGCCTGCGAGGGTCGGAACGGCCAGCGCGCCCATCATCGCCTGCCGGCGGGTGGCCGCGATCATTTCGCCACCCCATGCGGCCCGGCAGCAAGGTAATCCGCGATCAGCTTCAGGTCCGCATCGCTGACTTCGCCGCGCGGGATCGCAGGCATGTTGCCCACCCCGCGCCGCGCGGCCATCACCACGTAAGCGGCGGCCAGATTGTCGCGCTGTTCCAGCATCGCAGGCTGCACGCGCCGCCCCAGCAGGCCGGTGCCCATGCCGTTGGGGCCATGGCACTGCGCGCAATGTTCGACGAACATCGCCTCCCCCCCGGTAACGCCCGGGCGGCTGGCCAGAGTGATCGGCTTGGGCATCGGCGGCGGGCCTGCCGGCGGTTTGGCCGCAACCGGTGCCGCCGGCGCGACAGGCGCGGCCGCTGGGGCTTTCGCATCCTGTGCAGCAGCGGCGCAGCCTGCCATGGCAAGGGCAGCAAATGCGATTGTCAGCGCGCGGTTCATGCCTTTTTCTCCCCGGCATAGGCCTTGGGCCAGATGCCGCTTTTACCCGGCGCCAGAATCCCGTTGGGGTCCAGCGCATCCTTCACGCGGGTGTTCAATTTGTTGAGCGCACCGCCGTTCCAGTCATAGGATTTGGCGACCAGATCCATGTAATCCAGATGGGTGCGATATTCGCCGTAACCGTGGGTCTTGGCATCGGCCACCAGCTGGCGGAAGAACGGATCGACCTTGGCCATCATCGCCGGATCATCCTTGTTGAAGATCATCGCGTTGACGTTGATCAGGTGCCGTTCGCCAAAGGCGAAGCTGCCCTGATAATCCATGCCGTATTCCTGATAGCGGGCATATGTGCGGCGGAACTGTTCCAGCGCCTTGGTGCCATCCTGCTGGATGATCGGGGAAAAGCCGATGTGCCCGCCGCGCCCGCCATACCAGTTCACGTTCTGCATCGGGAACGTCATCGGCGTGCCGGTCCAGCCGGAATATTCCAGCGGCTGCCCCTTTACCCAGCTGGTCGGCTTGATGATCAGCGGGTTGATCGATTTGATCGCGCTTTCGAGGATCTTGTAAGCGGCCTTGTTGACCTCCTCGCGACCATAAAGCCGCAGCGACACGCCCCACCAGCCAAGGCCGAACTTCTTGCGGATCGCATCGATCACGCTGTCCGACAGCGCGCCGGGCTTGTCCGTCCATTCCTCGCGCCGGGTGGCGACGGCGGCGGCGCGCAGCCAGTTGCCGATGCTGGGACTTTGCTGCAGCACCCGTTCACGGCGCAGCGGGGCGATGGTGTCGACCATGGCCTTCAGGTCTTCCGGACGATCGAATTCGACGTCCATGCCCATCAGGCTTTCGGGTTCCGGCATCAGCCACATGCCCATCTTGGTCACGACGCCGAAGTTCGATTGCACGAACATCTGGTCCCAGCCGGGGCCGAAACCGAACGGATAGGCCTGCCACGTCGGCGCATTGGAAAAGGCGCCCATGCCGGTGCGGACCACTTCGCCCGTCGGCAGCACCACTTCCAGCCCGCAGATGTTCTTCGTGTTTTCGCCATAGGGGGTGTAGCCGACCCCGCGATCCAGCGCGTTGCCCATCACGCTGCCCCAGCTGTTGCCGGGGGTGGACAGCCAGTAAGGCAAATTGTTCTTCTGGATGAAGTCATACAGATCGTAGAACCCGACGCCCGGTTCCACGATCACCGTGCCGAACTGGGGATCGAATTCGATCTTCTTCATGCCCGACAGGTCCATCACGACACTACCCGCCATCACCGGCGCGGTGCCGCCATAACCCAGATTCTTGCCGCGGCTGACCGGCCACAGCGGAATCTTGTACTGGTTGGCGACCTTCAGCGCGGCCTGCACTTCTTCCACGCTGGTGGGCGCAATCGCGCCGGCCGGGTGGTGTGCCGCATCGTTGACCGCGAACTTGTCCTTGTATCCTTCGCGGTCGATCGCTTCGAAGAACACCTTGCCAGCGCCAAGCGCGCTTTCAAACGCGCGCTGCGCCTGTTTCAGCGTGGCGGCGTCAACGCGCGGCGGGGTGGGGGAATCTGCCATGTCTGTCGTCCTCTCAGCCAGCGGCCCAATGGGTGCGCGCAGGCGGGCGTGCGCCGCCATCCAGCCGCAGGACTTCGCCATTGACCAGAGGGGTGCGGATCAGGAAATCGATTGCGGCGGCAAAGTCTTCGCCCGTGCCGGCGCGCTTGGGGAATTCGATGTCGCGCAGCAGTTCTGCCACGAAATCAGGGGGCAGCATCGCCACCATCGGCGTCGCCATGAACCCCGGCGCAACCGCGTTGACACGGATGGCATGGCGGGCAAGATCGCGCGCCCATACCAGCGTCAGTTCCTTCAGCGCGGACTTGGCGGCGGTATAGGCCCCCATGCCTTCCTGCCCTTCGAAACTGGCGATGGAACAGGTGTTGATGATGATCCCGCGTTCGCCATCGGCCCCGCGCGGATCGTTGCCGATCATGCGGTGCGCCACTTCGGCGGCGACCGTGGCCGCGCCCAGCAGGTTCACTTCGATTATCCGGCGGAATGCGGCCATGTCGCCCGGCCCTTCCGCCGTGGCAATCGGCCCAAGCCCGCCGATCCCGGCATTGTTCAGCAACACGTCGATCCGGCCGTGCCGTTCGATCACCTGAGCCACGGCGGCGCGGACCTGTTCGGCGCTGGTGACATCACAGGCGATGAATTCCGCACCAGCCGGCGGCTCGCCCGCGCAATCGAAGCAGATCACGGTGGCGCCGGCGGCCAACAAGCCGCGCGCCGCGCCTTCGCCCAGCCCCGAATTTCCGCCCGTGATGACGGCAATGCTGCCTGCCGGATTCATAGTCTCTCCCCTGTCGCGCTTGGCCGCGACTTTAACGCCCGTTACTTTTCCGCTACCACGCGCTCAAGTCAAGCGAAGGGAGAGGGACTTGGCATCCAGGGATGAACTTTACGCCGTGCTGGACCGCTATATCGCCGCGCTTGCCGCGCGCGATGCGGGCATGGTGCCGTGGGCCGATGCGCCGTTTACCAGCGAAAACAACGTGGCGCTGCAACCGGGCGACGGGCTGTGGAATACGCTGACCGCGATCGGCCCCTACGACCTGCGCTTTGCGGACGAGGCAGCCGGGCAGGTCGCCC
Organism: Pseudomonadota bacterium; assembly: GCA_039804965.1. Taxonomy (GTDB): domain Bacteria; phylum Pseudomonadota; class Alphaproteobacteria; order Sphingomonadales; family Sphingomonadaceae; genus Croceibacterium_C. The sequence continues at coordinate 5,562 of JBDLVD010000051.1, read as the reverse complement.
TGTTCACCTGTGTCGAGGAAACCGACGCCACTTCACCCGCCGCGATCCGGCTGCACGTGGTGGATGGCAAGGTGGCGGGCGTGGAAACCGTGGTGGCCCGCAACAAGGACGAAGGCTTCCCGTTCCTCGGCCAGGCGTTCGAGGACAAACCGCAGATGCTGGCCATCGTTCCGGAAGGTGAAAGGGCCAGCAGGGACGAGCTGCTGACGCTCGCCAACGGGTATTTCGAAACGATCGAACGCAATGACGGCACGATCCGCACCAAGTTCTGGCCCACGTGCAACCGGGTCGAAAACGGCGTGCAAACGACCAACAACCCCGCGTTCCCCCTGCCCATCGCCAAGCTGGGGTGCGAAGCACAATTCGCGCTGGGCTGGTATCGTTACGATGATCGGCTGCGCGGTCGTCGCTTCCCGCTGGTGGACGAAGAACGCGGCATCGTGCTGGCCTTCGGCTTCATCGACCATTGCGGAAAACTGACCGATTACACCCTGACCGACGGCACCGAGGTGAGCAGTCTGGTGCGCCGTCCGCACAGCTATTACCTGGCGGAAGCGTTCAAAATCCGCTGCGGCGCCATCGAACAGGTGGAAGCGGTGTTCCACACTGTGCCATATCACATGCCGAGCCCGTGGGACGGGCAATAAAAAACAACCCGCCGGTCAACCAGGCGGGAGGGGAGAGACAGCCATGAATGCCGCGCGCCACAGTTCGCCGCCGCCCATCCTTTCGCTGGCCTTGCTGGCGGGCGTGTTCGTGATGGAAGGGTTCGATATCAACGCGATGGCACTGGCCGTTCCACGGCTGGGGGGCGATCTGGGTTTCGCCCCCGCGGCGTTCGGCTGGGTCTTCACCGCGCTGCTGGTTGGCATCGGCATCGGCGGGGCGCTGCTTGCCCCGCTGGGTGACCGGTTCGGCCGCCGGGCGCTGATCGTCACCGGCTGCGCGGTAGTGGCAGTGGCCACGATGGGGACATCCACCGCCACCAGCATCACCCAGTTCCTGCTGTGGCGCTTGCTGACGGGCATATCGCTGGGTGCGGTGCTGCCCAATTGCACCGCCCTGTCATCCGAACTGGCACCGCCACGCCTGCGGGCGACGGTGATGGCCGTGGTATCCGCCGGCATCCCGCTGGGGCTCGCCGCTGCCGGGATCGCCGCACCGGCGATTGTCGCGGCGGCCGGCTGGCACGGGCTGTTCATCGTGCCCGGACTGTTCGCCGCCCTGCTGGCGCTGGCACATCGACTGGTGCTGGCTGGCGGGCTGCCGGCCGGGGCAGGCGACAAGCCGGAAGCAGGCACCAAGCTGCCGCAAATGGCGCTGTTCACCGCGCCGTGGGCTTTCCCGTTTGCGGTGTTCGCCGTGCTGCTCGCGCTCAATGCGCTGAATCTCTACCTGCTGAACAGCTGGCTTCCCACGGTGCTGCCGGGCGCGGGCCTGTCGCTCGACGATGCCGCGCGGGTGGCGGGAATCGTGCAACTTGCAGGCCTTGCTATCGGTCTGCTGGCCAGCCTGCTGATGGACCGCTGGCGTCCGGGCGCAACGCTGCTGCTGATGTTCGCGGCGATCACCGCCTGTTTCACCACCATCGCGCTGACCGCGCCGGACGCCACCCGCTGGGTGTTGCTGCTGAGCGTGGCGGTGGGCGGCGCATCGGCTGGCGGCATGGTGCTGCCATCGCTGTGCGCCTATCTTTTCCCGGCACGGATGCTGTCATCCGCCGTGGGCATGGGCGTGCTGGTGGCGCGGCTGGGCGCTTTCGCAGGCCCGCCTCTGGGCGGTGCGATGCTGGCCGCCAAGGTCGCCCCGCAGACGTTCCTTGGCGTGGCGGCGATCCCGGCACTGGTATGCACGCTGCTGTGTCTGGCCATTCCCGCCGCGCTGGCCGTGAAGAACCGGGTGGAAGCGCCGGAACCGGATCAGGCCTAAGGGCGGAAATCCAGCCCGCCGGCGCGTTCGGCAAAGCGCCAGCCATCATCGGTCAGCACCAGCCGATCGTTGAAATAGCCGACCAGCGGGGAATTGGCGGTCATCATCGGCAGTTCCCCCGCTGCTGCGGGATCGCCCTGATACAACAGGATCACGCTGAAGGCGCGGGCGGTGGTGGCGCTGTCCACGTCGACCACGATGTTCGACACGACATGCCTTTGTGCGCGGGGCGGGCGGGCCTTGAAGGCGGCCAGGATGGCATCGCGCCCGGCCACCGCCGCGCCGCCACTTGGGCGGATCAGCTGGCCATCGGGGGCATAGAGCTGCGCCACCGCGTCCCAGTCCTGCCGATCATTCAGCATGGTGTAACGGTTGATCAGGCGGGTGCAGTCCGCCTCGATCGCGCGGCGCATTTCGGCAGTCAGGGTCAAGCGTCAGTCCTTCATCCGGCGGCTTCGGCGTCCATCATCGCCTGCAACATCCGGCGCCCCTCTACCGCATTGGTATCGGCCTTGACCATCAGTTCCGGCGGCGGGACGCCATCGTACAGGTCGATCATCCGTTCGATTTCGACCGAAGCGAAGATATCCTCGTCAATGACCGGAGCCAGACTGGTTCGCATCCGCTCCACGTCGGTGCCATCCTCCACCGCCACGGCGAAGTGGTAATAGCTGCTGCGCGGCGTGGCCGGGGTGATCGCGTGATAGACCCGGTTGCGCGAAACGAACTGCCCCGGCGCCTGTGGGTGGCTGGCCGGGTAAGACACCAGCGTGATGCCGCAATGGAAGCCGGGCAGGTAGGATTCCATCCCCATCGACCGGTCGATCGTGTCGGTGGGGTAAACCCCCAAATTGTGCATCAGCGGCGGGCATGGCGCATCGCGGATGTGCCGCATGGATGAAACGAAGCCCGGGCGCTTCACCAGTTCTTCCGGCGTGGAGGCATTTTCCAGCGTCCCGATGCTGCTGCCGTGCAGGAAGGCAAGGTGCGACAGATCGAACAGGTTATCGTTCAGCAACTGATAGCGGCAGGCCACTTCGTGGAAGAACATCGTGTAAGGGGTCAGCCCTTCCCCCTCCGGCCCGCCGCCCAGCCCGATATCGGCCAGCGGGGGCAGCAAGGCGGGATCGGCCTTGTCCGCATCGCCCACCCACACCCACAGCCACATGCCATGTTCCACCACCGGATAGGCCGGCACCCGCAAGGCGCGCGGCACGTGGGTTTGCGACGGCACGTTCACGCATTGCCCGTCCGGCCCGAACGTGATGCCGTGATACCCGCAGACGATGGTGTCACCCTTCAGGCAGCTCTTGCCCAGCGGGAAATGCCGGTGCGGGCAGCGCCCATCCAGCGCCACCGGGGTGCCATCTTCCTTGCGATACAGGACCACCGGGGTGCCCACGATCGTGCGTTCCACCAACTCGCGCCCCACCGCATCGCGGAAGGCGGCGACATACCAAGCATTTCTGGGCGCAAAGCTGCCCGGTTTGAACGGATACATCGGCACGTCTCCCATACAGCCGACTCGCGCGCGGTCGGCCTTTCATTGCAAAGTTTACACTGTAAACTTGCGCGCCGTCCAGATGTGTTGGAAAGCCGCGCCATGGCCCATATCGGCAAGCTGACCCGCGAAAGCATCCTGCACGAAGCAACCCTGCTGCTGGACGAAGGAGGCATCGGCAATGTCAGCCTGCGCCGGATCGCGGACCGTCTGGGCACCAGCGCCCCCGCGCTGGCCCGCCACGTGGGTGACAAGGCGCAATTGCTGGCGCTGCTTTCGGCACGGATTTTCGGCGAAGCGCTGGACCTTATTCCGCCCGGTCTGGCGGGCGATGCGTGGCTGCACGCCTTCGGCCATGCGCTGCGGCTGAAACAGGCACGAACGCGCGACATCTTCACGCTCATTTCGGTTGCCGCCGCCGATGGCCCCTTGCGCCTGCAGACCAGCGAACGGCTGCACGCGGCAATGGCGACAGCGGGGCTGCACGGCCCGCAGGCAGAGCTTGAACAGAACGCTATTCAGGCGCTGGTCACCGGCTGGACAACGCTGGAACGCAGCCAGCGGAGCGGCATGGCCACACCCGAACCATCGGCACACGATGCCTTTGACCAAAGCCTGAAGGCGCTGGTAGCAGGTTTTGCGGCAGAGCGCGGCTAAGCGCCGCGGCCACCGTTTTCGCGTTCAGTCTTCCGGCCGGGTAGACTGGAGGAACAGCGATTCCCCAGTGGAATCACGTGCTTCCAGCGTGTCGATTAGCAGTTTGACGATGGTGGCCAGTTCCGCCCCCTGTTCCTCGCTCAATGCGCCGAACAGGTAATCGGCCACTTTCACGCTTTGCGGCCGCATGGCGTGAAACAGCCGTTCGCCTTCCGGCGTCAGGCTCAGCCACTTGCGGCGCCGGTTGGCGGGATCGGGGCAGACGGCGATGCGGCCGTGGCGTTCCAGCGTGGAGACCGCGCGGCTGACGCTCATCACGTTGATGCCGGTCAGTTCAGCCAGTTCGTGGCTGGCGGTGCGGCCCAGTCCGCCAATCGTCATCAGCATCCGGAATTCGTTCAGGCTGATCTTGTGGCGGTGCGCCAGATGGGTGGAAAACGGCGCCATCAGGCGGTTGGTCAGCTTCAGCAGGTTGTGCATCATCGCCACCCGGTCCGACGGGCGGTGCTGCACCGCATCGATCTTTTCTGCTGCCATCGTCACCCCCCATGACTGCACGTTCCCTGCCTGTGCGACAAGTGCGTTACGTCAAACCGGCACATCATATGGCCAGCCGCCTTTCCATCAACCGTAACAATCGTTAGCGTTCCCGGAAAGGGAATCACCTTGGGGAGAGTTGAAGCCGCCATGACCGCCTTTCCGCAGTCCATCCATTTCATCGGCACCAACACGCCGCGCCGCGTGGAAATGTCTGTCCGCAATCTGACCGTGGAAGGGACCATCCCGGCCGAAATCGAAGGTGCGTTCTTCCGCGCCGTGCCGGATAACGCCCACGCGCCGATGTTCGATGACGATATCGCGCTGAACGCAGATGGCATGATCGCGCGCTTCAATTTCGATCAAGGCGCGGTGGATTTCGATATCCGCTATGTCGAAACCGAACGCTACCTTGCCGAAAAGGCCGCGCGCCGCGCGCTGTTCGGCCAGTATCGCAACCCCTTCACCGACGATCCGAGCGTCGAAGGGGCGGACCGCACCGTCGCCAACACCACCCCTGTGTGGCACGGTGGCCGGCTGTTCATGACCAAGGAAGACGGTCGCGGATACGAAGTGAACCCGCACAGCCTCGAAACCGTGGGCAAGTGGGATTACAACGGCAAGCTGCGTTCGCAGACCTTCACCGCCCACCCGCGCGTGGACCCGAAGACCGGGGAACTGTTCTTCTTCGGCTATGAAGCCGGCGGGCTGTGCACCCCGGATGTCGCCTATTGCATCGCCGATGAGGACGGCAATCTGGTCAAGGAACAGTGGTTCGACCAGCCGTACCTGTCGACGATCCACGATTTCGTCATCACCGAAAAATACGCGATCTGGCCGATCTTCCCGACGCTGGCCGATCTGGACCGGCTGAAGGCCGGCGGCGCCCACTGGGCGCACCGTCAGGATCTGCCCAGCTACATCGGCATCATGCCGCG
>JBDLVD010000050.1:0-12197 GCA_039804965.1 Pseudomonadota bacterium | reverse complement strand
GCCACGCCATGGTATCGGAGAAGCCCATTGGCGCCTGCCTGGCCGCTTCGGCATCGGTGCTGGCGGGGTAAGCGGCACGGCCAAGTTCCGCCAGATCGCCCCAGCGCATCTTTTCGCCTTGCTGCCATGATGCCAGCGTGGTCGGCGGGCCGAAGGAACTGGTGAAGCTGCCTTCATTGCTGTTGGTGCCCACCAGCACGTCCACCGGGTTCTGCCGGCCTTGCGCGAAGGTGATCGAAAGGTCTTCGGTGATGATCTTGCCATCCACGATCATGCCCTGTCCGCGGAAAGTCTTGGCGACATCAGCGGCGGGCAGGGCGCGCATCGCGGCGAGACTGGTCAGCCCGGCCTTTTCAGCGGCTTCCACAGTGCGTTTTTCCATGTCGGCGCGTTGCGGCATCAGCGCGATGCCAAGGCCCATCCATGCGCCGCTTTCGGCAATCGCGCGTTCGAAGGTGCCGCGCGCACCGGCGGCCCCGGCAAGGCCGCCATTCATCGCTGCGCCCGCGCTTTCGCCAAACAGGGTGATGTTGTTCGGATCGCCGCCGAAGGCCGCGACATTGGCCTTCAGCCACTTGAACGCCGCGATCGCATCGCCCAGCGCCTGGTTGCCCGAAGCGCCGCCGCCTTCTGCGGTCAGTTCCGGGTGCGACAGGAAGCCGAGCGCGCCGACGCGGTAATTGAGCGTGACCATGACCACGCCCTTCTTGGCAAGGTGATCGCCTTCGCTGAAGGGGGCGTTGCCGCCGCCTTCATTGTAGGCGCCGCCATACAGCCACACCATCACCGGCAGCTTCTGGCCAGCCTTGACCGCCGGGGTCCAGATGTTGAGGTTGAGGCAATCCTCGCTCATCCCGGTGAAGTTTTCCGGGATGTCGGTGGCGCTGTTCTGCGGGAAACGGTTGGGCGCGGGGGCCTGCACGCAGACGTCGCCAAACTTCGTGCCATCGCGCACGCCCTGCCATTTGGCCGGCGGCTGCGGCTGGGCCCAGCGCAGCTTGCCCACCGGCGCGGCGGCGAAGGGGATGCCCTTGAACACCATCACGCCCGGCAGCTTGCCCGGCGCGCCGCGGACCACGCCCTGCTGGGTGCGGACCTGCGTGCCGATGCTGGCCTTGCTGGCCGCGGGGGCCTTGGCGAGTGCGGGCACGGCGGTTGCGGCGGATGTCGCCAGCAGGGCGCAGGCGAGGGCGGCGGAAATAGTCTTGGCCATGGGTCAGGTTCCTGTTGGCGGAAAAGGGATCAGCGTTTGCGCGCTGGCGCTGGCGGCACTGGCGCGGCTGCCGCCGGCAACGGGGTCAGCTTCGCTTTCATTTCCGCCGTCTGCTGCGCTCGCAATGCGCGGTTGGAGGAAATGTAGTTGCGCGGCTGCACATCGCCTTCGTGGCAGGCATATTCGAAGAATTCGTACTTTTCGTCCCGCGTCCAGTCCACCCGAAGGGTGAACGGGGCCTGCCACACCACCGGATCGCTATAGGTCAGTTCATAGGTGATGGTGTCGGGGCCGACGAGGTGCAGCCTTTCCACCGTGGTCGCCTGTTCGCTGGTCGGCAGCACGTTGTTGGGCGGGACGCCACGCGTCGCCATGTTCAGCGGCGATGCGCCGGGCTGGATGTTGCTGGTTTCGATCACCAGCGTATTGCCATTTTCCCAGTGGCCGCGGCTGTTGCCCATCCACGCCTGCACGCCATCGGGCCATTTCTGCCCCTTGTCGCCCAGCGGGATGATGCGGGTGCCCAGCATTTCCAGCTGCACCACCACGTATCCCGGCGCCTGGAAGATGCGGATGCCGTTGTTGTAGCGGAAGGGCAGCATCGATGCCGGGAACCCGCGCGAAATGCAGCGATCCCAGCTGTCGAAATCGTCCAGCCAGTCATAGGTCTGCCCGGCCACCCAGCTGGAACGCATGTGCGACGCGCGCCATTTGCCTTCTTCGGTCAGGCCGGGAAGCTGGCCGCTGGGCGGATCGATCAGCATCCCGGTGCGGCGGCTGCCGGCGAGATATTCGATCCAGTGGCCGCGGCCGATCGTTTCTTCTTTTTCTTCCTTGGCATAGGCGGTTTGCAGCGATTGCGTGCGGGCGGCGGCCTGCGCCACTTCCTCGTCCGTCTGCCATTGCCGGTTGCCGTATTGCGCGGGGCGCTGAACCGGCAGTTCGGCGATGTCGTTGATCGGCCACGTGCCGCGGAAATCGGGATCGCCCCAGCTGGTCTGCTTCGGCCTGTAGCTGCTGGAAACCGGCGGCATCACCGTCAGGTCCGCCGGAACCGCAGCTTCCGCTTTGGCCTTCGCTGATGCCTGTGCCTGTGCCGGAGCCTGGGCCGCGGCCATTGGCGCTGCGAACAGCGTTGTGGCGAGCAGCACGGCCGTGGCCAGCGGACGGGTAATCGGGCGCATCATCGGCATCCTCTTGTGTGCGGGCGCGTTGTGCGCTCCGCCGTGCGTCAGCTTACTTGGCAGGCTGTGCCGTTGCCGGAGCAGCGGCTTGCGTGGCCGGCGCTGCCGCGGGCTGGGCTGCTGCTGCGGCACGGGCGGCGCGGCTCGACGTGATGTAATTGCGCACCTGCACGTCGCCTTCGTGGCAGGCGTATTCGAAGATTTCGAACTTGTCGTCGCGCTTCCAGTCCAGCCTTGCGGTCCACGGGGCGGTGAACACCACGGGATCGTTCAGCGTCACTTCGTATACCACCGTATCCGGCCCGGTCAGGGTGAAGCGTTCGGTGATCTTGGCCGAAGAACTGATCGGCGTATCGTTGAACCGGGGCGATCCGGTGGTGCCGATGTTGGTGGCGCTGGGGCCGGGTTTCAGGTTGGTGGTTTCCACCACCAGCGTATTGCCGTTTTCCCAGTGGCCCCGGCTTTCGCCCAGCCAGTTCAGCACCTGCGCCGGGATGCCCGGGCGGCCGTCGGTGGGGATGATGCGCGTTTCGTGGACCATTTCCATTTGCAGGGCCACGATGCCCGGCGACTGGAAGATGCGCATCCCGTTGTTGTACATGAACGGGAACATCGACGCCGGAAGCCCGCGCGTGATGCAGCGGTCCCAGCTGTCGAAATCGTTGGTCCAGTCGAACGTCTGCCCGGCACGCCACGTGCTGCGCATTTCGCCCGACAGCTTCTTTCCTTCGGGCGTATAGGCAGGCAGGCGGCCGTTCGCCGGATCGATGATCCAGCTGGTGCGGCGGTTGGCGTTGGCCACTTCCGCCCAGTGGCCGATGCCCATCGTGCCCTTGGCGTCTTCGTTCTGGTATCGCTGTGCGAGCTGCGCCACCGCCTGATCCCGCTCCGCAAATTCGGCATCGGTCAGGAACACGCGGTTGCCGTGCTTGGGATCGCGTTCCAGCGGGGTACGGCCGTTGAGATGGTCGATCGGCCAGCCGCCCCGCAGGTCCGGCTCACCCCATGCGGTCAGCTTGGCCTTGTAGGTGGTTGGAACCTTGGGGACCACTGTCAGGTCCGCCTCCTGCGCCATGGCCACGCCCGGAAGCATGGCAGGCGACAGGACGCAGGTGGCAGCAGCCAGCAGGGCGGCGAGCCGGCGCATCACTGCGCGCCCTTGGCCGGAAGGGCGAAGGTCACATACCGGCTCTTGCCCGGAGCGCCGAGGCCGAGGCCGCCGGCAAAGTGGCCTTCACCGCCCACCGGGATGGTGATGTATTCGCGGCCATCCACTTCGTACACCGCCGGGACGCCTTCGGTCGCCGCATCCAGCTGATAGTGCCACAGCACGTTGCCGTTGGACGCATCGCGCACGCGGAAAGTGCGATCGGTGGCGGTGCCGACGAACAGCATTCCGTTGGCCGTGGCCACCGGGCCGCCGCGCGATGCCTGCGCGCCCACGTCTTCACCCGCGACATTGCCGACCGTCCCGTTGGGGATGCGCCAGGCGATCTTGCCGGTGTTCATGTCGTAAGCGGTCAGGAACGAGAACGGCGGCTTCATCGCCACCATGCCGTTGCTCTGCAACAGGAAGTTGACCGGCGACTTGTAGGGATTGGTCGCCGCTGAACCGTTGGGCATGGCTGCTGCCGCTTCCGGGCGGTTGTCGGGGTTCAGCTTGATCAGCAAGGGCAGTTCGCGCGAAACCACGAACAGCCGCTGGTGCTGCGGATCCACCGCGACGTTGCCCCAGTTCGCGCCGCCGTTGTGGCCGGGCATCGAAATGGTGCCGCGCAGGCTGGGAGGGGTGAACAGCCCTTCGTTGCGGGCGGTCTTCAGCAGTTCGCGCAGCTTGGCCTGATCGGCTTCGGGCAGCAGCGGGTTGATGTCCGCCGCAGTGAAGCTTTGCCGGGCATAGGGCTGCGGCCAGGTGGGGATGGGCTGCGTGGGCGAAGCATGTTCACCCGGCACGTCCGATGCCGGAACCTTGGTTTCCTTGATCGGCCAGATCGGCTTGCCGGTGCGGCGATCGAACACGTAGAGGAAGCCCTGCTTCGACGCCTGCGCCACGATCGGGATGCGCTTGCCATCCTTGGTGATCGTCATCAGCTTGGGGGCGACGGGGAAATCGAAATCCCACAGATCGTGATGCACCGCCTGGAAATGCCAGATGCGCTTGCCGGTGCGCGCATCCAGCGCAACCAGTGAATTGGCGAACAGGTTGTTGCCCGGGCGGTTGCCGCCGTAAAAGTCATACCGCGCGGTGCCGGTGGGCACGAATGCGATGCCCAGTTCCGGATCGACCGTGAATTCCGACCAGTTGTGGACACCGCCGAACTTTTCACGGTCCTTCACCGGCCAGGTGTCAGACCCGAATTCGCCCACGCGGGGGACCACGTTGAACACCCACTTCTTTTCGCCCGTGACCACGTCATAGGCCTGAATGTCCGCGGGGGAGGACGCATAATCGTATGCGCCTGCCGGCAGTGACAGGATGATCAGGTTTTCGAAGATGCGGCCCGGATTGTCCGTCTGCAACATGCGCGGCTGCACAGCGCCTGCGGGCAGGTTGTCGCGCATGTCGACCTTGCCACCCTTGCCGAAGCTTTCGATGAACTGGCCGGTGCGGGCGTCGATCGCGCGCAGGATGCCGTCATTGATGACCATCAGGCGGCGGTCGGAACCGTCCTTGCTCTGCCAGTAGTTGATCCCGCGCGCGCCGATGCGGCCGGTGATGGTGCTGCGCCATACTTCCGCGCCGGTGGCCGGGTTCAGCGCCGCAAGGTTGCTGTCGCCCCGCAGGACGTACATCAGCCCGCCGCCCACGATGGGGTTGAAGCGCGGCGGCTGGCCTTCGCCGGTTTCATAGGTCCAGGCGACCTGCAACTGGCCGACATTGTCCTTGTTGATCTGGTCCAGTGCGGTGAACTGCGAACTTTCCGCCCCGCCAAGATAGGCGTCCCAGCTGCGGTAATCGAAGTTTTCCTTCGGTTGCGCGGTTGCCAGCGACTGGCCGGGCGCCGCGGCTTTGGCGGCTTTCGCGCTGGCGGCGCCACCGGAAACGGTGCCGGCAACGGCGGCTGCGGCCAGCGATGCCAGCAGCACGGCGCGCGTGATGGCGCGCGGGCGGCGTGCGGGGCGGTTACCCGCCAAAAGGTTCTGTCGCGACAAGACTTGCAACTCCCTGCTCCCAAAGGGCTGCTCACAATATGTGGCGTGCCCCGTTGGATCGCAGACTAGCCGCATTTCGATTGATTCAACAAGCGGCGAAAACGCCTGATGTTGACAATATCCGGTTTCAATTCGCTTTCGTCGGGGATTTCGCGCGATTCCCGCCTGAAGCCCCCTCCGGCGTCAGCTGCTGGCCGCTCCGGCACCGCCTGCAACGGGCGGATCGAGCGGCCGTTCATGCTGCCCGGCCTGATCGAAGGTGAAGCTTTTGACGATCGCGCCAGCGGCATCCAGCGTCAGTTTGACCGGCTGCATCGTGCGGTTCTGCCAATACCAGCCGTGAATGCCGGTGAACGGCGCGATGTAGACTGCCTGCTGCCCGGGCATCTTGGCGATGACATAGCTTTCCGTGGCCGCCGTTCCGCCGGCGTAGGGGTGGGCGTGCATGTCGATGTCCAGCGGGCCGGTGCCGGTCCAGCTGAAGATCAGCGGCGTGCCTTGCGCCAGTTCATATTTCAGCTCGATCCCTTCGAACGGCTGCAATTCCAGCATGAAGCGATCGCTTTTCAAGGCTGCGGGATCGATTGGCGGCTGGCCGTTGTCGTGCAGTGCGGTATCCAGCAGGGCGGTCAGCTGGTCCGCCTTCACGGGGCCGGGCAGGGGGAACATCACCCCTTTGCGCGCCTGCCCGCGTTGCAGATAGATGTTTTCCTGTCCGCCTTGCGCCATCTTGATAAGGCCGGTTGCCTTGCCGATCCCGGTCGGATCGATGCCATATTCAGCGGGAAGCACGAAGCCGACCACGGCTACTGCCGCCAAGGCCAGCACTGCACCGCCGGCCAGCAGCGGCCTGCCCGTGGATGCCTTGCGATCATTGTGGGTCATGCGGAAAGGTATCCCGTCAGGTGGTAAAGGGTCAGCGCCACGCCGCCTGCCAGCAGCGCCAGATTGGCATAGGTCGCCCCACGCGCGAAGCTGGGCCGGTCGCGCCACAGGTTGAGCAGGTAGACGACCACGGCCAGCACGATCACCTGCCCCAGTTCAACGCCCACGTTGAAGGATATGAGGTTGGTCAGCAGGCCGTTGGTGGACACCGCCAGATCCATCAGCTTGGTGGCAAGGCCCATGCCGTGGAACAGGCCGAACACCAGCACCGCCAGCCGGGTGTCGATGGCCAGCCCGATCTTCCCCAGCCCGCCAAGGTTTTCCAGCGCCTTGTACACCACCGACAGCCCGATTACCGCGTCGACCAGCGATGAATTGAGCCCGGTGCCCAGCAGCACGCCGCCCAGCAGGGTGGTGGAATGGCCAATGGTGAACATCGACACGTACAGCACCACGTCCTTCAACCGGCGCAGGAAGAACACCACGCCCAGCAGGAACATGATGTGGTCGATCCCGGTCACCATGTGCTTGGCGCCCAGATACAGGAACGGGATCGGGGCCGGGCCGGTGATGCTTTCGACATAGGCGCGATTGGCGGCGGAAATATCGTGCGCGGCCGCACCCGCAGCGTACAGCAGCATCAGCAGGCCCATTGCCAGCCCCGTTGCCAGCAGCGGCATACTGCGCGGCAAAGGGTTGGCGATCATGGATTTTCTTTCGGTCATAGCTTCAGCCCCAGACGCGGGCCGATGGCCACCATCGCCAGATAGAGTGCGATCGTCAGGACGCAGCCCGCCGCCAGCGACAGCCAGAAGCCATAGCCCTGCCGCAGCATCGCCGGCACCAGCAGGAACATCGGCAGCGACGGCAGGACGAACCAGAAAGTGCCCTGCGCGTGATCGGCCAGCCGCTGCACGTCATGGGTATCGTGCCACAGCCACAGCATCGCCAGCAGCGACACCAGCGGCAGCGACACGATCAGCGCGCCGATCCCCGGCCAGCGCCGCGCCACTTCGGATGCGGCGGCCACGATCACGCCCGAAAGCGCCGCCTTGCCGATCAGATACAGCATCGGGCCGGCGGCAATCAGGCGGCGGGCTTGGCAGCGGCGTTTGCGTCCGCTTTCGCCGCGCCCGGGCCTTCCTTCGGCGGATAGGCCTGATGGCAGGCGCTGCACACGTTGTAGATGGTGCCGCTGACTTCGAACACCTTATCGGGGTTCTTTTCCTTGGCCGCAGTTTCCGCCAGAGCGGCCACCTGCACCAGGCCGTTGGCAAATTCGGTCCAGTCCTTGCCACGCCCTTCGGCATAGGCGGGGGTGGCCAGCAGCTTGCCATGATCGCCCATGGTCACCGCCGATTGGCGCACGCGTTCCCAATCCGCATCGGTTTGCGGCAGCACGTCATGGTTGCCGGTTTCATCGTTGATATATTGCACCGCATCCCAATAGATCTGGGCATTGGGCTGGACCTGCTTGGCCATCAATTGCTGCACGGTCAGTTCCGGCGCGGGGGCAGGCTGGTTGCAGCCCGCAAGCAGTGCCGTTGCAGCCACGGCGCACAGTGCCAATTTCCTCATGTCCCGCTCCTCAATCGTGCCGGCCAATTCGCCTTTGTGACCAGCCTAGCATTAGCATCCGACAATGCAACGTGCGGTTCGCGTTGACAATGTCCAATGCGGGTCTTGCGTAAATCTGCGGTAAAGCTTGACTCGCATATGCCCTTGGTTGACCAGAGCTGCGATATTCCCAAGGCTCCGGGACACGATAAAACAGGAAGGGTGGAGACGTAATGGTTCGAGTTGTGGCCGATGCCGGCAAATGGACGAAACTGGGTCTGGGCGCGCTGGTTCTTGCCGCCGCCATGCCGGTCGTCAGCGCTTATGCGACCAGCGACGATCCCACCGCGAAGCTGACCGCGGAAGAAGTGGTCAAGGGGCGCGCGCTGTTCAACGACTGGTCCTGCGGCGCCTGCCATACGCTGACTGACGGCGGCGGAACGGGCCATGTCGGCCCGTCGCTGGATGGCAATACCAAGCTGGACCACCCCTTCGTGGTTGACCGGCTGACCAACGGCCAAGGCGCGATGCCCAGCTTCGGCGGGCAGATGACCGATGAAGAAATCAGCCTGCTGGCCAAATATGTGGTGCAGGCGAAGAAGTAAGCGGCGCACTTTCGCGAAACGGGAAGGGGGCTTTGCAGCCCCCTTCCCTTTGCCCGCGATCAGGGCCGGATCACTTGGCCGGAACCTGCACGCTGCGGTTCACTTGGGCGAAGTAATTGGTGACTCCGTCCGGATCGCCCAGCCACACCGTGATCAGATCGAACCCGCGCAGCTTGTTCAGCGGCGTGATCACCTGCAACCCGCGCGCCTTGCCCTTGGCATCCATGAACGGCGCATCGCTGACCACATACTGGATCCCCGCGCTGCCCGTATCCCGGTGCGCGGCCTTGCCCACATCGTAGAGGTAGATGGTCGTTTCCTGATGGCGGTAAGGGTACAGGGTCACGCCCAGTTGCGGGTCTTTCACCGGCGGCAATTCGTCCAGTCCCACGAATTCGCGATAGAAAGCCCGGCTTTTCGCAAGGTTGGAAACGCCAATTCCCACGCCCACGCCATCGTCGCTGTGGTCCTTCGCGCCGGGGCGGATCACCAGTTGCACGGGGAACCCGCCGGGATCGGCCAGCAACGCGGTGCGGATGCCGTGCGCGCCCTTGACGAACTTCGGCTGCGGCAGGCCCGCCTTGGCAAAGCGTTGTTTCACAACGGCTTCATCCGGGTAGCTGAGGATCAGCAGGCGCAGGCCGGTGCCGCCCTTGTGCCCGCCAGCCAGATCATAGCTCTGGTTTCCCGGCGTGCCGGCGGACAGCTTGATCTGCCCGCTGCCAACGCCGGTCAGCAGCATCTGCTGGGTGCTGGTCAACTGGATCGGGTTGAGTGATCGCAGCGCCAGCGCCTCGGTATAGAAGGCGACCATCCGCGCCGTTGCTTCACGCGGGAAACGGCGGAATACGTTCATCGAATTCTGCCGAAACAGGCTGCGCGCGGGGTCCATCAGCTGTTCCTGCGTCAGCGCGCCCGGCTTGTAGGCAAGATCGCCCCCGACATCGAGCTGCGCGCCTTCTGGCGTGGTCGCGGTGGTGCGCGGGGCCGCATCCTGCGTGTGGCCGGGAACCGAAAGGCTGGCCATTGCCAGCACGCTGGCGGCCATGGCGATCCTGATCTTGCGGGTCATTGCATCGTCTCCGGAAAAAGGTCGCCGATCATTTCGGCAGCGCGAAGGTATACACGGATTCGGCGTTCAGCGGCTTGCCATCGGCGCCGCGCGGGGTGGGGCCGCCAAGCCCGGCACCAGCGGCGATCACCGCCACATATTGCCGCCCATCCTTGCCGCGATAGGTGATCGGCACCGTCATCGGTGCATAGGGCAGTTCCTTTTCCCACAGCACTGCGCCGGTTTCCGAATTGAACGCCCGCAGCCGCCGGTCAGCGGTGGCGCCGATGAATACCAGCCCGCCTGCGGTGGCGATCGGCCCGCCTGACGTGTTGTTGCTGCCGGTGTTCTGTTTGCCTTCGGGCAGGCCTTCGGTGATGCCCAGCCGCTGCGCCCACAGCACTTCGCCGCTGTTGCCATCCACTGCCAGCAGGCGGCCCCACGGCGGGCGGATGCACGGCAGGCTCATCGTGCGGCCGTCAGGCGTCTTGAAACTGGCCTGAAATGCGGAATAGGCGCCCGGACCGATCAGGCTGCCACGATCGTAAGGCTGGTTGGAATCGGTGGTGCCGCGCCCGTAATCCCCCTTCGGGTCACGCTTTTCGATCCAGCCGATGCTGCCGCCTTCGCTGGTATTGATATAGATGATCCCGCGCGTCGGATCGGCGGCGCTGCCACCCCAGTTGGAACCGCCGTTGTGCGGCATGTTGATCGACGCGCGCGGCGCATCGCCGGGCGTGTGCAGGAAGAACGGCGTGAACGGCCCGGAATTGTAGAAAGTGCCGCCATAGGAATCGAGCAGCGCACGGCAGGCTGCCACGTGTTCCTTGGTGGTGTCGGCTTCGGTCACCACGTCATCCGGCGTCCAGCGCATCCGTGAAAGCGGGGCCGGTTTGACCGGGATCGGCTGGGTGGGGGAATACCATTCGCCCGGCACGTTGGCCCGGCCCACCAGCTGTTCGTTCACCCCGTGCACCGGCTGCCCGGTTTCACGGTTGAGGATGTACATCAGGCCGGGTTTCCCGGTGACCGCCAGCGCGGGAACCTTCTTTCCGTCCTTGGTCACGTCCAGCAGCACGGGCGGGGCGGGCAAGTCCCAATCCCACAGATCGTGGTGAATGGTCTGGAAATGCCATTTCAGCTTGCCTGTCTGCGCGTCCACCGCGACCAGCGAATTGCCGAACAGGTTGCTGCCCGGCCGGTCCCCGCCGTAATAGTTGGCGCTGGGGCCGCCGATGGACATGTAGATCGTATCCGTTGCCGGATCGGCGGTGGTATACCACACCCACATGTTGGCGCCCGAACGGCCGTTCCAGCCATCGTCCAGCCAGGTTTCATGGCCCTTTTCGCCGGGCCGGGGGATGGTGTTGAATTCCCACAGTTTCTTGCCCGTCCGCGCATCATAGGCGCGGCTGTTGCCGCTTGGCCCGCGCGGCATTTCGGCAGTGGCGGCGCCGATCAGCAGCACGTTCTTGTAGATCGTCGGCGGATAGGGATAGGGCGTGCCGTCGATAGTCAGCACGCCGCCGGTGCCGAATGCCGGGTCCGGCTTGCCAGTGGCGGCGGACAAGGCGATGATCTTGTCCCCGGTGGAGAAATAGACCCGCGCTTTCAGCCGCCCTTCGCCGCCCCACCACGTCACCGCACGGCGGATCAGCCCGCCATCGACCTTGTAGCGCCACAGTTCGCGCCCGGAATCGGCCGCCAGCGCCACAACGGCATTGCCGATCGGCAGGTACATCGTGCCGTCGATCACGATCGGCACCGTGCCGCCCATCAGGCTGGCCCCGCCTTCGGGCCGCAGGCGGAAGCTCCACGCATCCTGCAATTGCGCCACGTTGGCGCGGTTGACCTGATCGAGCGGGGAAAAGCGGGTGCCGCCCAGATCGCGCGCATAGCGCGGCCAGTCGGCAGCGGGCGGCGCGGCAGTGTTGCCGGACTGGGCGTTTGCTGCCGATGCCAGCATCGAAATGCCGAGCGCCAAGGTCACCATACCGCGCATAAAAAACCTGTCCTTCCGCCAATCGGAGGAGGGAGGGTATCGTCATGTTCAGCGGCGCGCAAATGGTTTGCTGGGTAAACCAATTTTTTGGGCCGGGTGGCCCGGGCCCTGCACATCGGTGCCGGACCCGGGCCGTTCAGGAGCCATCTTCCGATACCTGCCAGCCGGCCGGGTAGTACCTGCTGCCAACTGCGGGATCAGAAGGCGTTAAGCACGGTATCGGGCAGGAACCCGCCAATGTCGGGCCCCGCAATCAAAGACTAGGTAACAGGATTTAACAGGGCCGGACTGGCGGCATCCGTGAAACTACGCGAACGGGCAGAAATGTGCCGGATTTCGAATTAAAATCCGCTCCACTGATCATGCTCGCTCGCGTGCCCATTCAGTGCGCGGTGGGCGTTGATGGCGCGCGGCCGGCGATAGGCAGTGCGTGGCGGCGCGGCGATGACGGCGCGGTGCGGCGTTTCTTCCATAGCGGGGTTGGGTGGCAGGGTGAACTGGCCCACCAATTGTTCCAGCCGTTCGCCTTCCAGCGCAAGGCTGTGCG
>JBDLVD010000049.1:0-12256 GCA_039804965.1 Pseudomonadota bacterium | reverse complement strand
GGTTGGGATGCCGGCAACGGTGCCGCCGGGCCCGCGCTGGAACGGCTGGTGGCCGACCTGCCGGGTGAACATCACCTGCTCTATACTGAAGTCGACGGCAATTTTCCCAATCATCACCCGGATCCCACTGTTCCGGAAAACCTTGCCGATCTGCAGCGCCTTGTCGCTGACAAGAAGCTCGATTTCGGTATCGCTTTTGATGGTGACGGCGACCGGATCGGCGCAATCGACGGGCAGGGCCGGATCATCTGGGGTGACCAGCTGCTGATGATCTATGCCGAAGATCTGCTGACGCGGCGCCCCGGCGCGACCATCATCGCCGACGTGAAGGCCAGCCGCGCGCTGTTTGACCGGGTGAGTGAACTGGGCGGCCAGCCGCTGATGTGGAAGACCGGCCATTCGCTGATCAAGTCCAAAATGAAGGAAACAGGCGCGCCGCTGGCCGGCGAAATGAGCGGCCATGTCTTTTTTGCCGACGAATATTATGGCTACGACGATGCGCTGTATGCCGGTGTGCGCCTGATCGCCGCCAGCGCGCGGCTGGGCCGTTCTGTAACCGATCTGCGCGGGGCGATGCCGGCCATGGTTAATACCCCGGAAATGCGTTTTCAGGTGGACGAAAGCCGCAAGTTCGCCGCGATCGACGAAGTGAAGCAGCGGCTGCGCGGATCACCTGCGGACGTGAACGATACCGATGGCGTGCGGGTGACCACCGCGGACGGCTGGTGGCTGCTGCGCGCATCGAACACGCAGGACGTGCTGGTGGCGCGGGCGGAAAGCTTCACGCAGGAAGGTCTGGATCAACTGATGGCGCAGATCGACGAACAGCTGGCCGCTTCCGGCCTGAAACGCGGCGAACAGGCCGCGCACTGACAGTTGCGGTGACGGGGCAGGTTCAGGCCTGCTCCGCCAATCCCATCAGAACGGCAGGCCCTGGCTTGCCAGCATCCACCCGCCGATCGCGATGAACAGCAGTGCTGCGGCAATGTGCACGGCTTTCATCGGCACCACGCGCAGCAGCTTTTCACCCAGCACCACCACCGGTGCATTGGCCAGCAACATGCCCAGTGTAGTGCCTGCCACCACCAGCAGCGTGGCATCGAACCGCGCGCCCAGTGCCACGGTGGCCAGTTGGGTCTTGTCGCCCATTTCGACGATGAAGAATGCCACGGTGGTGGTCAGGAACGCGTTGCCGGTTGCCTTGGACTCGGCGTCTTCGTCCAGCTTGTCGGGGATCAGCGTCCACAGGCCCATCACGATGAACGACAGTGCGACGAGGAACGAGAACCACGGCCCTTGCAGCCATGCCGCTGCGCTCGCGCCCAGCAGGGCGGCCAGTCCATGGTTGGCCAAAGTGGCGACGAGAATGCCCATGATCACCGGCACCGGGCGGCGGAACCGGGCGGCCAGCACCAGTGCCAGCAGCTGGGTCTTGTCGCCAATCTCGGCCAAGGCGACCAGCACGGTCGAAGTCAGGAATGCGTCCATCGGTATCCCGGCACTACCGGAAGCGGCGGCCGACTTTCTCTGCAAGAAGTGGTAACGGACCGCTTAGGCAGCGCGGCAGATGCCCGCAAGCCATGAAAAAAGGGGCCGCGTCGGCAGCCCCTTTTCTCGCTTCAATTCAACGGGCCGGTTCAGATGAACGGACCTGCCGACTTCGTGGCGTCCTCCGCATCGATGTTGTCTGACCCGGAGGTCATTTCCACGCGCAGGTTGTTCTGCACATGCTTCACGCCGGAAATCGCATCGACGCAATCTTCTGCCCGGCGCTTCTGGTCGCGGCTGGCCACCTTGCCGTCCAGTGTTACCTCGCCTTCGTCCACCGTCACCTGAATGTTGCGGCCGTCGACCCGCGGATCGTCGGTGATGCGGTCACAGGCATCTTCCAGAATGCGCGCGTCGGAACGAGTATAGTTGGCCGGGCCACGTCCGCTATGGTCGTCTTCGCGGCGGCGCGAGGCTTCCTTGTCGCCAAACCAGCTGGCGACCTCATCCCCGGCCCGATCGAGGAAACCACGATTGTGCTGATCGGACGAGCTGCTGCCATAACCGCCACCGGCATAGCCTGCACCACCCATGCGTGCGCCCATTCCGGGCTGGGTATTCCAGCTGGATCCGGCGAAGTCACGTCCGCCGAAATCGTCGCTGGTGAAGCTGCCATAAGTGCGACCCTGATTCTGATAGCCGCTGGCATCGTAATCGCTCGACCCGCCGTAGCCACGGGTGCTGTCCTGACTGCCCATGGCACCGGTCGGGCTTCGGCCATACTGGTTGCTGCGCGACCAGCGGTCAGCGTCCTGATTGCGGGTTTCGCCCATCTGCGAACCCTGTCCATCATCGCGCCAGCCGCGATTGCCGGATTCGAACTGCTCCTGTTGCCAGGGGCTCTGGTCACGATCGTTGTGCTGGGTGCTCCAACGCGAACGACGGTCGCTGCGATAGTCTGAATTGCGGTCTGCCATGGTAGCTCTCCACAGGGCGCTGCCTTGAAATCCGTCACCTCCCGACAGCGCGAGGGCAAAGGTGACGACCCGGCACAGGCCGGAGTACGATTATGGAACGCGCACCTGCGCATTTCGGTTACTCTGTCTGGCGTGGACAGGCGGCGTTCTGGCGCAGCCGGGCTATGCTGGGTCGCCGGCCTGTCGATGGTTTGGGCCTGAAAGGGGTGCAGTGGTTTCAGGGTCGGTCCCGCCGGAAATTGCGGCCTGGTTTGCCGGGCGTGGCTGGCGCGTGCGCGATCATCAGGCGGCAATGCTGGCCGCGTCGGACGCGGGGCTGCATGCATTGCTGGTGGCCGATACCGGCGCGGGCAAGACGCTGGCCGGGTTCCTGCCCACCTTGGCTGATTTTTGCCCGTCGCGCGGGGCATTGCCCGATGACGGGCTGCACACCCTGTATGTTTCCCCGCTGAAGGCGCTGGCGCACGATGTGCAGCGCAACCTGCTGGCCCCGGTGGAGGAAATGGGCCTGCCCATCCGCATCGAAACGCGCAGTGGCGATACGCCTTCCGACCGCAAGCGACGCCAGCGGGGCAAGCCGCCACACGTGCTGCTGACCACGCCGGAAAGCCTGTCTCTGCTGCTCAGTTATCCTGACAGCGGGACGCTGTTCGCGGGGTTGCGGCGGATCGTGATCGACGAAGTCCACGCTTTCGCCACCGGCAAGCGGGGCGATCTGCTGGCGCTGGCGCTGACGCGGTTGCAGGCGATCGCACCTGCGATGCAGCGCGCTGCGCTGTCCGCCACGCTGGCCGATCCCGAGGCATTTCGTGGCTGGCTGGCCCCGTGGGGCGATATCGCTTCGGTTGCGCTGGTGCAGGGAGAAACGGGCGCGCCGCCGCAAGTCGAAGTCATGCTGCCGGAAGGACAGCGCGTGCCATGGGGCGGGCATGCCGCGACTTGGGCGATCCCGCAATTGTATGACGAAATCCGCCGCAACCGCACGACGCTGGTGTTCACCAACACCCGCTTTCTGGCCGAATACATCTTCGCCAACCTGTGGGACGCCAATGAGGGCAACCTGCCGATCGGCATTCACCACGGATCGTTGAGCAAGGAAGCGCGGCGCAAGGTGGAAGGGGCCATGGCGCGGGGCGAATTGCGCGCGCTGGTGGCTACCGCCAGCCTCGATCTGGGGGTCGACTGGGGCGATATCGATTGTGTGGTCCAGATGGGCGCGCCCAAAGGATCGAGCCGGCTGTTGCAACGGATCGGCCGCGCCAACCACCGGCTCGACCAGCCCAGCCGCGCCTTGCTGGTGCCGGGCAACCGGTTCGAATTCCTCGAAGCCACTGCCGCCAAGGAGGCAGTCGACCAAGGCCAGCGCGATGGCGAGGATTTTCGCCCCGGCGCGCTCGACGTGCTGGCGCAGCACGTGATGGCCTGCGCCTGCGCCGCGCCGTTCGATGAAGCGGAACTGCTGCGCGAAGTGCGCTCCAGCCTCGCCTATGCGTGGCTGGCAGAGGAAGAATGGCAGCGGGTGCTGCAGTTCGTCGCCACTGGCGGCTATGCCTTGCGCGCTTATGACCGGTTCCGCCGTATCGTGCGCGACAGCACCGGGGTGTGGCGGCTGACCCACCCGGAACAGGCGCAGCGGCACCGGATGAATGCCGGCATCATCGTCGATGCCGAAATGATCGACATCCACTTCCGCAACGGTCGATCGCTCGGCCGGGTGGAGGAAAATTTTGCCGCGTCGCTGACTGCGGGCGACACGTTCCGGTTCGCGGGGATGGATCTGGAAGTGGAATCGCTGCGCGATCTGGAACTGGTGGTGCGGGCGGCGCGCAAATCGGCGACCATCCCCAGTTATACCGGCCTGCGCCTGCCTTTGACGACCCATCTGGCGGGGCGCGTGCGGGCGCTGCTGGTCGATCGAGCGGGGTGGGGACGCTTCCCCGACGATGTGCGCGAATGGCTGGAAATGCAGGACTGGCGATCGCGCATGCCGGGGCCGGACAGCCTGCTGGTTGAAAGCTTTCCCCACGGACAGCGCGAATATACCGTTTATTACACCTTCATCGGCTGGAACGCGAACCAGAGCCTGGGAATGCTGATTACCAAGCGGATGGAACAGCGCGGGCTGATGCCGGGCGGCTTTGTCGCCAACGATTATTCGCTCGCGGTGTGGGGTCTGAAGCCGGTCGATGATCCGGCGCCGCTGCTGTCACCCGACATCCTTGCCCACGAATTCGTCGACTGGGTGCAGGCTTCCCACCTGCTGCGCCGGGCGTTCCGCGAAGTGGCGGTGATTTCCGGGCTGATCGAACGGCAGCAGCCGGGCAAGAAGAAGAGCGGCCGGCAGGTGACCTTTTCGACCGATCTGATTTACGACGTGCTGCGCAAGTACGAACCGGACCACGTGCTGATCGAGGCCGCATGGGCCGATGCACGGGCACGGATGACCGATATCGGCCGGCTGCGCGAACTGCTGCAATCGGCCGGGCCGCAAATGGAACATGTGCGGCTGGAACGGGTCAGCCCGCTGGCCGTGCCGGTAATGGTGATGATCGGCCGCGAAAGCCTGCCGCAAGGCGCGGTGGACGATGAACTGCTGCTCGAAGCCGAAGCCTTGGCCGGGCTGGCCATGGGGGGGGATTAACGGACCCCGTTCCCGCAGGCGATCGAGAGCGCTCGGTCGAGGCCAAGAAATGGGGCGCAGGCAAAGAAAAAGGGGCGGGAAAGCCCGCCCCTTTGAATGGATACCGGTGAGACTGCTCAGACAGCCTTGCCGAAAATCCGGTACTTTTCGTTGCCGACAAAGCCGAACTTGGTCACGCCCGAAGCCTTGATGATATTCACCACCTTGGCCGACAGGTCGTAGCTGGCATTGCCTTCCGGTTCGAACTGCAGTTCCGGTTCGACCGCCATGGTCAGCGTCTGCTGCAGGTTGGCGACCAGTTGGCTCTGATCGATGGCAGTGCCATTCCACAGGATCTGGCCGGCCGGGTTCAACACGATCTTGTTCTTCACAGGATCGATGTTGTTCGTCGGCGCGTTCGAAGGCGTCGGCAAATCGATGTCCACCGAATGGGTGGCCACGGGGATCGTGATGATGAACATGATGAGGAGAACGAGCATGACGTCGATCAACGGCGTCGTGTTCATTTCCATCATCGGCGAGCCATCATCCTTGCCGCCTGACATTGCCATGAGGATTTACTCCTTGAAATTCGAAACCGGGAAATTCGAACGGATCAACCGTTCGGATCGACCCGGTTGGAAATGAATCCGACGGTCGGATACCCTGCCGCCTGAATGTTGTAGATCGTGCCTGCCACGCAGCGCCACGGCGCTTCCACGTCACCGCGGATGTGGACCTGCGGGATCTTGTCCGGATCCTTCACGATCGCTTCAATCCCACCAGCCCGCTGGACGATCGCATCAAGCCGCTTGAACGACTGATCGTACAGTTCGGTCGAATCGACCGGGGTGGTGTTGTTGAAATAGACCCGGCATTCGCCTGTACGCGAAGCGCCTTCGAAGCCTGGCTGGCCCGCACTGCGGCCAGCGGCATCGGTGGTGCTGACGGTGAGAAGAAGGTTCTCCACCTTGTCCTTCGATTCCTTGGAAACGAAGACGGGGATCTTCAACTTCTCGATCGTCTGAATGGCGACCGGGACCGCGATCAGGAAGATGATCAGGAGCACCAGCATCACGTCCACGAGGGGCGTGGTGTTGATGTCCGACATCGGCGTATCGGCGCCGCCACCACCTGTCGAAATGGCCATCTGGTTCTTCCTATCTCAAAACTTCAGCGGAGGGACGGGGGGCCCGCATGCCTTGGCCCGCCCCTCTCATTCGGACTCTGACTTGCCTCAGGCCTTGGTGGCCGTGGCAGTGGTCGCCGGCTTCGCAGCCGGAGCAGAGGTGGTGACCGCCGGCTTCACAGCACCCTTGGAGGTGATGTTGGCGAGCAGATCGGTCGAGAAGCCGACGAGGGTTTCGGCGATCTTCTTGTTGCGGGCCTGGAGCCAGTTGTAGGCGAGCACGGCCGGAACGGCGACGAGCAGGCCGATGGCGGTCATGATCAGCGATTCACCGACCGGGCCGGCGACCTTGTCGATCGAGGCCGAACCAGCGAGACCGATGGCGATCAGAGCGCGGTAGATACCGATAACCGTGCCGAGCAGACCGACGAACGGTGCGGTTGCACCGACGGTTGCGAGGAACGACAGGCCGCCGGCGAGCTTGGAGTTGATCGAAGCTTCCGAACGAGCGAGCGAACCGTGCAGCCAGTCATGGGCTTCCAGTGCGTCAGGCATCTTGTTGTGCTGTGCTTCGGCGGCGAGGCCGTCGTCGACAAGCTGGCGCCATGCGCTGTTCTTGTCGAGCTTGGCAGCGCCTTCCGACAGGCTGTTCGCACGCCAGAACGACGAACGGATAACCTTGTACTGGCTGAAGATCTTGTTCTGCTCGAGCAGCTTGGTGATCAGGATGTAGAACGAACCGACAGACATGATGACCAGCACGGTCAAAATGGACATGGCGATCACGCCGCCCTGCTGGATGGCTTCGACAAAGCCGAACTTGTTCTGCGGGGCGGCTTCCGCGCCGGCCGCCAGGATGTTGATAAGCATGCGGGTATTCCTCTCTTCGAAAACTCGGGAGAACCGGGTTAGCGGCTCAGCTGATAGACGATGCGCGTACTGAAGCTTCCCGAAGTCGGGTTGCCGGCATCATCAAGGGCAGGGTTGAACCGCGCGTAACGCTGCATGCCTTCGCATGCGGCATCGTCGAGCACGCTCGATCCGCTGGATGCGGAAACCGAGCAGGCCGAGACGCGGCCGTTGGGGCCGACCTGGACCCGCACACCCACGGTACCTTCCGTCTCGTCGCGGATTGCGCGGGACGGATAGTTTTCCTGGATGCGGGCAGCCCAGCTGCGCTGGTTGTCCGGCGTGGTGCCACGAGCCCTGGAGGGCGCGGGCGGCGCCGGGGGTGCCGGCGGCGCAGACGGAACGACCAGCGCCGGGGGTGCCGCCGGCGGAATGTTCGGCTGCACCTGGATGTTCGGCGGCGCGACGCTGATGTTCATCGGCGGCGGCGGCGCAACCGGCGGCGGCGGCGCAGTGTCCGGCGGCGGCGGCGGCGGTTCCTTGTCCGGTGGCGGCGGCTCCTCAATATCCACGGTGGTCACGCGCTGGATCAGTTGCTTGGCAGCCGAATAGGCGAGCCCAGTAACAAGCACGTAACCAATAGCGATGTGGATGAGGGCAACGATGGCAATCGCGAACATGCGACTGCCGCTCATTTGTTGGTCAGCGTAAGCCATCCAGTCCCTTCACTCCGTCAATACTGCCGGGACCAGCCCGGCATCGGCGACGTTGGCAGGTTGCCCCACCGAACGTCCAAAAAGCTCAATCCAGTCCGACCAGCCTGACCATGCCAGCGCAAAAACGCCAGGAGTTCGGAAAATGGAACGACAGGAACCTAGTTGATGTTCTGTTTTCAGGGCCCAATCGATCGGGGTCTTAACCGCGAAGAAAGGCGACGGCAAACGCTTTGTCGGTTAAGCCGTAATTCACCGAACAGCATCACCAACCACCCATCGGCGGGACGTTTCCGCCATTTTGCAGCGGCGCGACGCCAGGAGACACCATGATTTACCCCCTCGCGGCCAGTTGGCCCGCCCGCGCCGCCACCGGCCTTGCCACTGCGCTGCTTTTGTGCGCTTTTCCCGTCGGTGCGCAGGCCCCGGCGGCCCCTGCGGCGGCCCCCGTTTCAACCCCGGTCGCAGCCCCCGTGGCCAGCTATGCAGACGTCGTTTCGATGGTGGAATTGTCATCGATCGTGGCGCGGGTGGAGATCCGCAAACAGGTGACGGTGGAGCCCGCCCGGGCGCAAGGGCTGGCATCCGGGAAAATACGACTCTACGTGCAGGCGCGTACCGAAAGCCTGCTGGCTGGGCGGGCAGCAGTAGGCGAATCGCTGAATTTCGTGGTTGATCTTCCGCTGGATGCAAAGGGCAAGGCGCCCAAGCTGAAGAAGCAGCGGTTCCTCGTCTTCGCCGTCCCGGTGAAGGCGCATCCCGGCCAGTTGCAACTGGTGCGACCCGACGCGATGCTGGTGCCGGATGCGGCGCTGGAACAGCAGGTGCGTACTGTTGCCACACAGCTTGCCTCCCCCGATGCGCCGCCCAAGGTCACCGGCGTGCGCGAAGCAATGTCAGTTCGCGGCAATCTGGCCGGGGAATCCGAAACGCAGCTGTTTCTCGATACGGCCAATGGTGCGCCGGTTTCGCTGTCTGTCGTTCGCCGACCGGGCATGGAGCCGGAATGGGGCGTTTCGTGGACCGAAATCGTCGACCAGTCGGCCGATGCCCCGCGCGGCGGCACGCTGGAATGGTATCGCCTTGCCTGCGCCTTGCCCAAGGCCTTGCCGGCGACGGCATACCTTCAAACCGACAGTGCATCGCGTTACCAGACCGATGCCGATTACGCGTTCATCCTGCAATCGCTTGGTCCGTGCGCGCGCGTTCATGGCTGATTTCGCGGCTGATCGTTTCGGCTAGGGGTGGGCCGGGGTGCAACATCCTCTAGCCAAGCGGGCGCAGCTTGCCTAACGGCCAGCGCGACTTTCTGGACGTGAGGGACCGATGACCGAACCGCAAAGCCGCGCACCACTGCGCATCGCCCTGGCCGGGCTGGGCACCGTGGGTGCAGGCGTTGTCCGCCTGATCGACGCCAATGGAGCGCTCATTGCCCGCCGGGCCGGGCGTCCGCTGGAAATCGTGGCGGTATCGGCGCGCAACCGCACCAAGGATCGCGGCGTCGATCTTGCCCGCTTCGCGTGGGAAGACGACATGACCACGCTGGCCGAACGGCCCGATGTGGACGTGGTGGTGGAACTGGTCGGCGGATCGGATGGCCCGGCGCTGACGCTGGCCCGCCGCGCGCTGGGTGCTGGCAAGGGGCTGGTCACCGCCAACAAGGCGATGATCGCGCATCACGGCATGGAACTGGCCCAGCAGGCGGAAGCGGCGGCGATGCCGCTGAAGTTCGAAGCGGCGGTGGCCGGCGGTATTCCGGTGATCAAGGGCCTGCGTGAAGGCGCCGCTGCAAACGAACTGCAACGCATCTACGGCATCCTGAACGGCACCTGCAATTACATCCTCTCCACCATGGAGCGCACCGGCCAGGATTTCGGCGAGGTGCTGAGCGAAGCACAGGCGCTGGGCTATGCCGAAGCGGACCCTGCGTTTGACATCGAAGGCGTGGATGCGGCGCACAAGCTGTCGATCTTGGCGGCGATCGCCTTTGGCACGCGGATCGATTTCGAAACGCTGGGCATCGAAGGGATCACCCGCATCCGGGCGGCGGACATCGCGCAGGCGGCGGCGCTGGGGTACGTTATCCGGCTGATCGGTTCGGCCGACCGCGATGGCGCCGATGGGGCGCTGTTGCAGCGGGTGCAGCCGTGCCTGGTCCCGCGCAGCCATCCGCTGGCGGCGGTGGACGGGCCGACCAATGCAGTAGTGGCCGAAGGCAATTTCGTCGGTCGCCTGCTGTTTCAGGGGCGCGGCGCGGGCGATGGCCCGACCGCCAGCGCCGTGGTGGCAGACCTGATCGACATCGCGCGCGGGGATACCGGCGCGCCGTTTTCCATACCGGTTGCCGAACTGGAACCGTCGCATCCCGCCGACGCTGGCCAGCGTCGCAGCCGCAGCTACTTGCGCTTCAACGTGGCCGATCGGCCGGGCGTGCTGGCGGAAATCACCGCCGCGATGCGCGATGCCGGCGTGTCGATCGAAAGCATGATCCAGCATGGCCGCCCTGAAGAAGGTGGCGAAGTGTTGGTGGCCATGGTCACGCATGAAGCGCCCCACAGCGCGGTCACCAAGGCACTGGCGCTGCTGGAAGGGTCCGCCAGCCTGACCGAAGCGCCGCTGGTGATGCAGCTGCTGGCCTAAGGTGCGGGTGGCGCTGATGCGGGTTCGGCGGTTTCGCCGGATTCAAAGCCGTATTCCGCTGCCTCCGATCCGGCTGGCGGTTCGGGGATCGCCTTGAGATCGATCAGCAAGGGCGGCGGCGCGGCGTGGCCCATGCGGTGGCATTTCACTTCATCGCACGAAGGCAGGCCGAGGACGTAAGGCGCGCGCGGCACGCCATCGCTTGCCGACTTGCCCGCTGCGATGGCATCGTCGGTGGGGCTGGACACGCGCAGCTTCGCCGGGTCTTCCAGCTGGCGGCATATCACGATTTCCCCGGCCTTCTGTTGCGGGCATGGATCATATCGGTGGGTGCGGGTGGTGTAGATCGCCTGCGCGTTTTCCAGCGCCTGTTCGGCGGTGATCAGCGGCGGCATGGTGCCGGCGGCGGTATCCGCTGGCGCTGCATCCTGTGCAAAGGCCGGGAGCGGGACGGCAGGCAGCAACAGCATTGCGGCGCAGGTAAGTCTTGCAATCCATCGCATTGCCGGCCCCTCCACGGCCTTCGCCCACTGCAAACGCCCGATGGTGGGTGAATTGCGGGTGAATGCTACTCCGAAATTGCCGCCGGGCAAATTCGCGCCCGGCGCGGGCGATGGACAAGGGGGCGGACCCCCCGTAGTTTCGGCCCATCGTAGTTTTGCGCTTTCCCCGTGCCCGGTTCCCCGCGCAAGTGATCCGCAGGAGTGATTGATGAACCCCAGCAAAGCCGCCCCTGTCAGCAGCGTTCTCGATCGCGTGCTGGTGCTGGAAATGGTCCGCGTGACCGAAGCCGCTGCCATTGCCGCGGCTGCGCTGGTGGGCCGCGGGGATGAAAAGGCCGCCGATGCCGCCGCCGTGGAAGCGATGCGCCGTGCGTTTGACGAACTGTACATGGACGGCACCGTGGTGATCGGCGAAGGCGAACGGGACGAAGCCCCGATGCTGTTCATCGGCGAAAAGGTCGGCGGCGCGCCCGGCAAGGGGCCGAAGATCGATATCGCGCTCGATCCGCTGGAAGGCACCACCATCACCGCCAAGGCTGGCCCCAACGCGCTGGCCGTGCTGGCGGCGGCGGAACAGGGGTGCCTGCTGAACGCGCCCGATGTTTACATGGAAAAGCTGGCCGTGGGGCCGGGCTATCCGCCTGACGTCATCAGCCTGGACCGCACGGTACGCGAAAACGTTGCCGCCGTGGCGGCGGCCAAGGGCGTCATGCCGGAACAGATCATCGTATGCGTGCTTGATCGCCCGCGTCATGCCGATCTGATCGCGCAATTGCGCGACATCGGTTGCGGTGTGCAACTGATCCCCGACGGCGACGTGGCAGGTGTGATTGCCACCACCGACGAAGATACCACGATCGATATCTACATGGGATCGGGCGGAGCGCCCGAAGGGGTGCTGGCCGCCGCGGCGCTGCGCTGTGTGGGTGGGCAGTTCAACGGGCGGTTGCTGTTCCGCAACGACGATGAACGCAGCCGTGCGCGCAAATGGGGCATCACCGATCTCGACCGGATCTACAAACTGGAAGACCTTGCCAAGGGGGACTGCATCTTTGCCGCCACCGGGGTCACCGACGGATCGCTGTTGGGCGGGGTCAAGCGCCGCCGCAGTCCGCAAGGATCGGCCGTGCTGACCACCGAAAGCGTGGTGATGCGCGCCAGCACCGGCACCGTGCGCTGGATCAAGGGCGAACACCGGATCAAGGCATGAAGATGCGGGGGCCGGTCCGGGCATTATTGCAGGCCCAAACCCTTAATCGGGCTGTTTCCGGCGATGGCAGGTTGCAATCATGTGACGCTGGGCTAGAGGCGGCGGCAGGACAGCCACGCGCGCAAGA
>JBDLVD010000048.1:0-12290 GCA_039804965.1 Pseudomonadota bacterium | reverse complement strand
GAAACCCCCGTCCATGTCAGAAATTTCCCCCCACCGATGAAACAGTTCACCTTGCCCGTGGCCGGGCTTGCAATGGCACTGCTTGCCAGCAGCACCGCCTATGGACAGGAACTGCAACCGGTGGCCGAACAGGCGACGGTGCAAATGGGGCCGCCCGCGCCTGAAACCGCAGGCCGATCGGCGGTTTCGCCGGATCAGGAAATCGACGTCGATCCGATTTTGGCCGAAGCCCTGATCCTTGCTTCGGCCAAGCACCCTTCCGTTCACGCCGCAGAAGCCAATGCGCGGGCCGCGGGCGTGGATGTAAGTGCGGCGCGCTGGACACGGTTTCCCAGCGTGACCGTGCAAGGGCTGGTGGTCAGCCAGAAGAGCAACCGGGTCCAGCCCGAAGTGGTGGTGGATCAGCCGATCTGGACAGGCGGCAGGATCACCGCCACCGTCCGCCGGGCCCGCGCGAAGGAAGGTGCTGCCGACGCCGCCTACAAGGAAGCGGTCGAAACGATCGCCCTGTCGGTGGTGCGCGATTATTACGAACTGTTCCGCTGGCGGGGCAGGGTGGATATCCTGACCGAAAGCGCGCAGCGTCATGAAGCCATGGTCGCCACCATGGATCGGCGGGTAAAACAGGAAATCAGCCCGCTGTCCGATCTGGAACTGGCGCGGATGCGACTGTTGCAGGTGCAGCAGCAGCTGTTTCAGGCAAAATCGCAGGCTGCAGTGACATTGCAGCAATTCCGCGATCTGGTGGGTGACAGCGCCTACACCCCCGACAATGTCGTGTACGAACCGCCCAGCTGGCCCGTGTTTGACCAGAACGCGGTGATGAACGAAGCGCTGGCTGTCAGCCCGCGCCTGCGCCGGCTGCGGTTCGAAGAAGACGCATCCGGGCAGGAAGCGCGGATCGCCCGTGCCAGCATGCTGCCGAAACTGAGCGGCCAATATTCGTTCAACGATACCACCGGCCACCGTTTCGGTCTGGTGTTGCGGGCGCAGACCGAAGGCGGCCTTTCGGCGCTGGCAAGTTCGCACGCAGCGCAATTGCGTGAACAGTCAGCCGAATACCAGACCGCCGCCGCCCAGCGCGATCTGCGCGATGCAGTGGTCAGCGACGTGCTGGATTATCAATCCAACAGCCAGCGTGCCGACAATGCCAAGGCGGTCGCTGCGTCATCGCAGCGGGTCACGGATTCCTATGTGCGGCAGTTCACCAGTGGCCGGCGTACGTGGCTGGATGTGATGAACGCCATGCGCGAAGCATCCTCGGCGCAGATTGATGCGCTGGATACCCGCGTTGCTGCGCTGCAGGCCCTGTCGCGCATCGTGCTGCGAACCGGACGCTGGCAGCTCGTCCCTCAGGATGGCCAATCATGACATCTCCCTTCACCGATCTGATCGTGGCCTTCACGCGCCGCAAGGGCATCGAGCTTGCCCCTGACTGGGCGGTCAACGTTCCGGCTGACCTGTCGCTGGACGACAGCGGCGCGCTTGATGCGCTGGCCGCCGCGCTGGAATGGAAGGTGGCGCCTGTCGGCAAACCGCGGGCGCACGATTTTCCGCTGCTGGGGCGCCACGCGGTACATGGCTGGGGCATTGCCGAACAGTGGATCGACGGCGAACATATCCGTCTGTTGACGGCGTCCGGGATGGTCGAGGCCCCTTTCGACGATACGCTGGAACTGTTTGCCCCTGACGTCCCCGCAGGGGTGCGCCTGCCCGCGCGTGAACGCGCGATCGACCTGTTCTGGTCGGCCATTCTGCGCCGCAAATCGATGTTGGTGGATGCCACCGTGGCCACTATCGTGGTCAACCTGATATCGCTGGTGACGTCGATCTATTCGATGCAGGTCTATGACCGGGTCATCCCCCGCAGCGGCATGTCGACGCTGGCGGTGCTGACTGGCGGCATGGTTTTCGCGCTGATCCTGGACCTGATGCTGCGCAATACCCGGGCGATGATGATCGATCGCGAAGCCGGGCACATCGACAGCGAGGTTTCCGAATACTTCTTCGCCCGGATGCAGGCTGTCCGGCTGGATGCACGGCCCAAATCGATCGGCACGATGGCGGCGCAACTGCGCGGTACGGACCAGATCCGTTCACTGCTGTCATCTGCTTCCCTGTTCGTACTGGCCGATCTGCCGTTTGCGCTGCTGTTCATCGTGGTGATGTGGACGCTGGGCGGGATCGTATCGCTGGTGCCGCTGATCGCCTTTCCGCTGTCGCTGTTGCTGGCTTGGCTGATGGGCCGGTTCATCAAGGCCGATACCAACGCGGCGCAGGTTTCCGGCAACCGCAAGAACGGCTTGTTGGTGGAATCGCTGGACGCGGCGGAAACGGTCAAGGCCACGATGGGTAGCTGGCACATGCTGGCGGCATGGAACCGGCTGATCGATCAGGTCCATCACAGCGATCTGAACGTCAAGCGGTGGTCCACGCTGGCGGGTTCCGGATTTTCGGCGTTGCAGCAGTTGGCCTATGTCGGCGTGGTCTGCCTTGGCGCTTACGAAGTCACCGAAGGGCACATGACCATGGGCGCGGTGGTGGCGTGTTCCATCCTCAGCGGACGGGTAAGTGGTCCGATCGTGTCGGCCCTGCCCAATCTGGTGGTGCAGTGGGGCTTCTCCCGTTCGTCACTGGCAGCGCTCGATAATATTCTGGCGATGCCCAGCGATGCGCCGCTGGACCGGCAGATGGTGCGTTATCAGCACGCTGTCGGCAGCCTGAAGATCGAAGGCGTGAAGTTCGTCCATCAGGGCACCAAGGTGGGTGTTGCGGCATCGCGCGCGGTTATCACCCCGGGGGAACGGATTGCGCTGATCGGGCCGGTCGGGTCGGGCAAGTCCACCCTGCTGCGGCTGATGGCGGGCCTGTTCGCCGCGCAGGAAGGGCATGTGACGCTGGACGGCGTGGACGTGCGGCAGATGGCGGAAAACGATCTGCGGCGGCACATCTGCTACCTGCCGCAGGATTATCGCCTGATCAACGGCACCTTGCGCGACAATCTGACGCTGGGGCTGAGCGATCCCGGCGATGAAAAATTGCTGGCCGCCGCGCAGGCGACCGGGCTTTCGCAGCTGATCCAATCCCACCCGCAGGGGCTGGACCTGCAGATTTCCGAAGGTGGCATGGGCCTTTCCGGGGGGCAGCGCACGCTGGTGGGGCTGACGCGGTTGCTGCTGGTCGACGCGAAAATCCTGCTGCTGGATGAACCCACTGCCAATCTGGATCAGGACACCGAAACCCGCGTGCTGGGGGCGCTGGTGCAATCGCTGCGGCCCGATGTCAGCCTGGTATTCGTGACCCACAAGCTGCAGCTGCTGAACCTTGTCCAGCGGTTGATGGTGGTGGCCAATGGCCAGCTTGCCGTCGACGGCCCGGTCAAGGATGTGCTGGCACAGTTGCAGGCGCGCCCGGCTGCTGCCGCGGCGCAACCTTCCGGTGCCCCGTCCCCGACCTCGTCCCAGACCCCGGCCCAAACCCCGGTCCAGACCATTCAGGCATCATCGTGATGAACAAGACACGTTCCTTCCATGCGCGGGCCTTGATCCTGCTGTCCGCCGTGGCCGTGGCGGGATGCGTCACATGGGCCGGTTTCGCACAAATCGATCAGGTCAGCCGGGCCACCGGGCAGGTGATTCCGGCCGGGCGCGTGCAGGTGATCCAGAGCCTCGACGGCGGTGTGATCGCGGCCATCAACGTGCGTGAGGGCGATCGCGTGCGCAAGGGACAGGTGCTGGTCAGCCTTGACCGGGTCAAGATCTCTGCGGCGGTGGACGAAGGGCGGGCCAAGGTGGCCGCTCTGAAGACCACCCGCGCGCGGCTGGAAGCCGAACTGTTCAACAGGCCGCTGTCATTCCCGCAGGACGTGCAGGATTTCCCCGAACTGGTCGCCAACCAGCGCGCCTTGTTCAGCCAGCGCCGCAATGCCTACAACGAAGATATCGCCGCGCTGCGCCGGATGCTGGAACTGGTGCGGCAGGAACTGGCGATGAACATGCCACTGTTGCAATATGGCGATGTCAGCCGGTCCGAAATCCTGCGTCTGCAACGGTCGGTGGCCGATATCGAAGGCCAGATCGCCACCCACCAGAATAAGTACCTGCAAGACTTGCAGACCGAATATACCAAGGTCGGGGAAGACCTTATCACCGCGCAGGAAACCCTGACCCAACGGCAGGCATCGCTGGCCGATACGGAACTGGAAGCGTCGACCGACGGTATCGTCAAGAACGTCCACCTGACCACCGTGGGCGGTGTCTTGCGCCCCGGCGACGAAGTCTTGCAGATTGTTCCGACGGGCGAGGAATTGCTGGTGGAAGCAAAGGTTTCGCCAGCCGACATTGCCTATGTCCGGGTTGGCCAGCCGGCGTCGGTCAAGTTTGATGCCTACGATTCCTCGATCTACGGCTCTGCGACAGGCTCGGTTGTCTACATCAGCCCGGATACGCTGACCGAACAGCGGCCATCCGGCGAACAGGTGTTCTACCGTGTGCATATCCGGGCGGACACCCGCAAGATGAACGCGCACGGTCCGCAGGCTATCCAGTTGCAGCCCGGCATGACGGCCACGAACGAAATCATCACCGGCCGCAACACCGTGCTGAAATTCCTGCTGAAGCCGATCATCAAGACGTTCCACGAATCCTTCGGGGAACGATAAGCGCGGGCTATCCGGCGGCCACGGCCACGGCCAGCACCTCGATCGCGTCTTCCCGGCCGTTGAAAGCCACCCGGTCACCGGCCTGTGCGCCTGCCAGCGCGCGGGCAATGGGGGCGGTGAAGGACATCAGCCCGTGCCGGGCATCGGCTTCGTCCGTGCCGACGATGGCCATGGTGCTTTCCTTGCCGTTCAGCGCGAAAGTCACCGCAGTGCCGAATTCCACCGTATCGCCTGCAGGGGGCGGCGGAATCTGCGCGGTCATCTGGCGTTGCTGCCAATAGCGCAGATCGCGATTGATCGCCGCCGTGGCGGTTTCATCGGCAGCGGCGGCAAAGGCTGAGGCCAGCGCCGCTTCCAGTTCCGCCACCCGGCCATCGATCTGCCGCTGTCCGCGAGGGGTGACAAGGTTCGGCCCTGCCGGGATCGGAATGGCGAATTTCGGTTCCAGATGTTCTTCATCGCCGTCCCGGCGGAATGCCACGCTCATACCCGCACCTCGCCGCCAAGCGCGTTTCCGTCAAGCGGCGGCGCCTCATCATTTTTAGGCCAAATAACATAGTGTTTAATAATAAGTAAAAACTCCAATTGTCCCAAACACTTAAAGAGATAGGGCAGGGCTACGTGAAACTTGCGAATTCCCACGCCTGAGGCCGGGTATCTGCGTCTGTCCCGCACCCCCTGCCTGCGTTACCGGATTTCGCATCTGACTTAAGGTCCGTTGCTGATCATGAACAACAAAATCCGCCTGCTCGCTTCTACCGCTCTTTTCAGCATCGGTGTGGCGGCTGCCAGCCCTGCGCTGGCCAGTCCTGCGCTGGCCGGTGACGGCAACGGCGAAGGCGGGTACATCGTTTCCGGCAACATCCAGCAGGGCAACCTGGGGCCGGGCGCGGCAACCAGCAGCACTGCGCTGGGCCGGGTGACGCAGGTCAGCAACACCACCTTCACCGATTACGTTACCGCAGGCGGTGCGGGTTCCGGCGGCGGCGGCGGCCTTGGCGGCGTGTTCTTCGTCGACAATGGCGCCACCCTTCAGCTGAACAATGTCAGCTTCGTCGGCAACACCGCAGTGGGCGGTACCGGCGGCGGGATCCAGATTGTTTCGGCTGCGGGCAAGGCGCTGTCGCTGACCACGGCCAGTGCCGACGCATCGGCAACGCCGGTATTATATCCGACGATGAACGCGACGTGGGTTGACGGTCAGCTGATGCTGAACAGCATGACGCTGGATTCGCCCAATGCCCTGATCGGCGTTGGCGCGGGCGTGTCCCTTTCCGGCGGGCCGATCGGCGCGACGGTTTCCACGATCACCTCGGGCGCTGGTGGCTCTCAGGTCGTGACGTTCACGCAGCCTTATGTCTTGCCCAGCAGCGCGCTGGCATCGGGCACCATGACCTCGGTCATCAATGGTGGCACCACCAATACCGTTACCGTCAACGGCACTTACGGCGGCGGGCAGATCCGCACCGGCATGGTGGTTTATGGCGATGGGGTGCCGGCCGGCACCACGGTGACGGGCGTCAATTACGATGGCAGCGGCAACGTATTAAGCTACACCGTATCGCAGCCGATTACCGTTTTCGATCCGAATGTCAGTGGTGGGGGGCAGGCGTCCAAGTCGGTCTATCTCGTCACCGCCAACCAGTTGGACGTGACGCGGTATCAGGCGCAGACCACCACCACGTTGTCGAACGTCATCACCCCGACGGCGGCTATTTCCGGTTTCGCTGTGGGCATGACGGTCAACGGGGCAGGCGTGCCCGACGGCACCGTGGTTACCGGCGTGAACTCGGTGACCGGGGCGGTTACCCTGTCCAACCAGATCGACCTGAGCCAGGTGCAATCGGTGACGGCCAGCTTCAACCCGCTGCTGTCGAACATCTGCAGCGCGGTGCTGAAGCTGGATTCGACGGCAAATCTGGTTGTTGGCCAACAGGTTTCGGGCCAGGGCATTGCCAGCGGCACCACCATCACCAGCATCAGTGGCAACGTCATCACGCTCAGCAGCGCGATTGACCCGACCGGCGTCAGCGCGATCAACAGCGGCACGATGATCGTGTCGGTCGATCCGGTCATGGCAGTCAACACCAATGCCCAGACCATCACTTTTGCGTCGGTCGCAGGCTTGGCGGTCGGCGCGCTGGTGACAGGTGGAGGCGTGCCGGCAAACGCCGTCATTACCTACATCGATGCGGAATCCCGCGTTGTAAGCTATCGCATCGATCCTTCGGTGGCCGATCTGGTCAAGGGCGGTTCGATGAACGGCCTGGTGGCAGCGGGTCCGGCAGGGCTGAACGGTTCGAACGGCCACGTCGCCAGTTCGTTCAATTCGCAGTGGGTTAACGGCGAAGGCCAGAACGGCACCAACGGCTACAATGCGGGCAACGGCAACATGGCTGCGGGCGGCAACGCCGGCAACGGTGGCACCGGCAGCAACGGCAGCAGCTACAACTTCTCGCTGATTTCGAAGGCCACTTCCGGCCCGCTGCGCGTGTCGCAGGCGGCAGGTCAGGTCGTTGCGGCCTTTTCCTCGCTTGCCATTCCGCTTGGTACGTTCTTCCTCGGCAAGCTGGCGACCGAAGTTACCCAGATGGTCAGCGATATCGCCAACCTGGCGTCGTGGACTACTGACATGAATTCCGGTCTGGTGGCATTCGGCGGTGATGGCGGCGCTGGCGGCGTCGGCGGTGCGGGCGCGACATTCTTCGGTGGCGGCGCTGGTGGCAACGGCGGCACGGGTGGCGCTGGCGCGCTGGCGATTACCGATGGCGGCGCGGGCGGCGTGGGCGGCACGGGTGGCGTCGGCGGCTTCGGCGCGGGCGGCGGTTCGGGCGGCGCTGGTGGCCTTGGCGGCATGAACGGGCAAAGCCTGCTGGGCGCGGACGGCGCAGGCGGGGCTGCCGGGTTCGGTGGCGGGGTCGGCTCCAGCGACGGTGTCGGCGGCGGGGGCGGTTCGGCCTATGGCGGTGCGATTTTCGTCCGCGATGGCGGCACGCTGTACGTGAGCGGCAATGCGCTGTTTTCGGGCAATACGGTTCTGGCCGGGTCCAGCACGAACGGCGGCACGGCTGGCGATACCGCCGGCAGCGGCCTGTTCCTGATGACCGGATCGACCGCCTATTTTACGCCGGGCACGGGCCACACGATCACCTTGCTCGATAACATCGCCGACGACAGTGTGCTGAACATCGCTGGCAGTTCCATCGCCACCGGTTTCGGCGCGAACGTGCACATCGGCGGCGGCGGTACGGTGCAGTTCTTTGGCGAGAACACCTACACCGGCACGACCTTCATCGAAGGCGGCACGCTGGAAGCGCAGGACGGGACCGGCATCAATGCCTTCAGCCACATCCAGCTGGCTGGTGCGGGTACGATTGGCACGGGGATCACCCCTGGAAACGCCGGCGTCTGGCTGACGGACGGCACGGTCACCCGCCGCATCGGATCGCAGTCCACGCAGCTTTCGTGGAGCGGCAGCGGCGGCTTCGCGGCCGGAGCGGACGGGCTGGTCCTGAATTTCGGTGGCAGTCTTGCCCGACAGTCGCTGGTGTGGGGCGCCAACGGCTTCGTGTCTGGCACCAACACGCTGGTTTTCGGTTCGGATGCGGTTGATGCCACTGGCGCCGTTACGATGCTGAATTCGATCAATCTGGCGGGGCAGACCGGCCGGATCGCGGTTTACGACAACCTTGGCGGCGAGGGTGACTATGCCCGGATCACCGGGGCGATCACCAATGGCCGCCTGCTGGTCAACGACACTGGCTATGAAGGCAGCCTGTACCTGACCGCCCAGAACTCGCTGTCGGGCATCACGGTGCAGGACGGCTTCGTATCGACCCGCTTCAACGGCACCAATGGCCGCCTGATGGCCCCGCTGGACGGCGGTTCCGTGCTGGTAACCGGCGGCTGGCTGGAACTGGGTGGCAACGAACATCTGACCACCGTCGATATCGGCCAATATGGCGCGCTGCACGCACTGGCCGGCATTCAGGCCGGTACCGTGAACAATGCGGGTTTTGCCGGGTTCGAAGGGACGACCCAGACTGCGGACGTCACCAACACCGGCCTGCTGGTGCTGAACGGCAGGACCACATCGCTGAACATCTGGAACAAGGTCACGCTCCCAGATGTCGGCGTGGTATCTTCCAATGCGTTGGTGACCGCGGATAGGGTGCTGAACGATGGCGACTGGTATCTGGGCGCCGATCTGGCCGCGTGGAACGGGTTTACCAACAACGGCAACCTGTTTGTCGGCGGCAATGCCAACGGCACGCCGGCTGAACGGACCATTACCACCTCCGGTTTTTCCGGTGGTTCGAACGGCGTGGTCGATCTTGACGGTGCTAACGCGCCTACTGCCAACCGGCTCATAATCAACCAGTCGGGCGACAGCACCTACAATGGCGTATTCACTGGCACCGGATCGCTGACCAAGCAGGGCGCGGGCTGGCTTGATCTGGGCGGGGCGAACACCTTCACCGGCGGCCTGACGATCGCGGAAGGTGCCATCGGCACATACTCTGGCGGCACTCTGGCGGATACGCTGGCCGTGACCGTGCTGCACGACGGCCTGTACGCTGTGGGCACCGCCGATCGGATCGGGTCGATCGTCAACTACGGCAACGTGGACGCGGTCCGTAGTCTGGCCTTTGATACTCTGACGAACTCCGGTTACGTTCAGGTGGCGGCAGGGTTCACCTCGACCGGTCTGGTCGACAACTTGGGAACCGGTTTGCTTCGCTTCATGGCCGGCTCTGCACCGGTCCTCGCCAACTTGCGCAACAGCGGCGAAATCCGTTCTGAAGCTCCGCTGACGATCACTGGTTCCTATGAACAGAACGCAGGGACGCTAGAGACCACCGCCAACCTTTCGTCCGGCTCGCTGTCGGGCGCCGGCGGCACCATCACGCTGAACGGCGCGAACGTGCATTATTCGATCAACCAGACGGAGATTGCGAACTATTACGGCGCGATCAACGGTTCCGGCGTCGTGGACAAATATGGTCCGGCAACGCTGGTGCTGGCGGGCTCTGCCAACAGCTTTTCACCGTCCGCCCTCAATGTCCACGCCGGGTGGGTCACCGCCGCTGTAACAAACGTGCTGGATACCGATCTGGTGGTGACGACCGATGTTAGCGGGGGACTTGACCTGCTGACCAACCAGTCGATCGCCAGCTTGACCAACAACAATTCAACGTTCCTTCGCGCCAATCTCACGACCAGCGGCCTTGTCACCAACAACGGTTATCTGGACTTGCGGGGCACGTTTCATGACAGCGAGTTTTTCCCCGCTACGCGCACCATCAACACTGCCGGTTTCGCAGGTGGGGCAGCCGGTCGTGTAGCTCTGAATGACAATGCGCTGATCATCAACCAGTCCGGCAACAGCACCTATGCCGGCATCGTTACCGGCGCGGGTTCGCTGACCAAGCAGGGTGCAGGCACCCTCACCCTGACCGGGGCCAGCACCTTCACCGGCGGGCTGGCCATCCAGCAGGGTGCGATCGATACCACGGGCGGCGGCACCTTTGCCGATACGCTGGACGTCACCGTTGCCGATGTTTCCCGGTATATTGTGGGCACCGCCGATACCATTCGGTCGATCGACAATGCTGGCGGCGTTACCGTCAATGCGGCTCTGACGCTGGACAGCCTGCGCAATACCGGCTTGGTTCGCGCCTATGCCGATCTGGCGACGGGCACCGTCACCAACGTCAGTGGCACCATCCGGGCAAGCGCCGGCTTCACGTCGACCGGGCTGGTGACCAACCAGTCGGGCGGCATCATCAGGCTTGATGCGACTTCGCGGCCTACCTTTGCCAGCCTGACCAATTCGGGTACGATCGTAGCCCAGTCGGCGCTGACGATTACCGGCGCCTATCAGCAGAACGCAGGTGTCCTCGCCGCCTATGCCAATTTGTTGTCCGGCACGCTGTCGGGCACTGGCGGGACCATCCAGCTGAACGGGCCTGCCGTTACCTACTCTATCAACCAGACCGACGCGGGGACCTATTCCGGCGCGGTGATTGGTTCGGGCGTGGTGAACAAATTCGGTGCCGGAACGCTCACTCTCGATGGTGCGGAACACACGTTCTCGCCGTCTGCGCTCAACGTGCAGGGCGGTTGGCTGGTTGCAGCCAGCGCCAACGTGTTCGACACCGATCTGGCCGTTACGACCGATGGCGATGGCGTGCTGGACCTGTCGACCAACCAGTCGATCGCCAGCCTGATCAACAACAATGCAACGGGCCTGCGCGCCGATCTGACGGCCAGCAGTTTTGTCATCAACAATGACTATCTCGCGGTGGTCGGGGCGATTGCCGACGAAGTTGAAACTGCCGCCACCCGCACCATTACCACTGCCGGTTTCGCAGGCGGGTCTGCTGGCTATGTTGCGCTGGGTGGCCAGACCGGGGTGGTTGCCAACCAGCTGATCATCAACCAGTCGGGCAACAGCAGCTATGCCGGTGTTCTGGCCGGGGCCGGATCGCTGGTGAAGCAGGGCCTGGGCACGTTGATCCTGACCGGCGCGAACACCTTTACCGGTGGGCTTGCCATCAACGAAGGCGGCATCGACACCACCGGTGGCGGCACGCTGGCCAATACGCTGGCGGTTACCGTGGGGGCAGGCGGCAGTTTCGTGCTGGGGACGGCTGATACCATCGGCGCCGTGACCAACGCGGGACTGTTCACCACCAATGCCGATGCCGTGCTGGCTTCGCTGAC
Source organism: Pseudomonadota bacterium (assembly GCA_039804965.1). Classification (GTDB taxonomy): domain Bacteria; phylum Pseudomonadota; class Alphaproteobacteria; order Sphingomonadales; family Sphingomonadaceae; genus Croceibacterium_C. The sequence continues at coordinate 904 of JBDLVD010000048.1, read as the reverse complement.
GAACACTGGCCTGACCACGGTCAACGCCGGCTTCGCGGTCACCGGTGCGCTGAACAACCTTGTCGGCGGCGTGATCGTGTTCAACGGCAATATGCCGCGTACGCTGGGCAGCTTGACCAACAGCGGCAATCTCACCTTCAATTCGCCGATGACCATCACCGGTGCGTTCCAGCAGAATGGCGGGACCGTGACCGCCAACGCCAACCTGACGACGGGTTCCCTGTCGGGCAGCGGCGGCACGATCGTGCTGAACGGGGCGGACGTGCACTATGCGATCAACCAGACTGCGGCTGGCACCTATTCGGGTGCCATCACCGGCGCTGGCGTGGTCGACAAGTATGGCACGGCCAACCTGACGCTGGACGGCGCGCAGCACGCCTTTGCACCTTCCGCGCTGAACGTGTGGCAAGGCGCCCTGACCGCGGCGAGCGCCAATGTTCTGAACGATATCCTGCTGGTTGATATCGACACCGCGGGCACGCTGGCCCTGCTGGCAGACCAGACGATCGAAAGCCTGGCCGGCAACGGCACGCTGAACGTCGGCAGCCACAACCTGACGCTGGCGACGGGCGGCACCTTCACCGGGCAGATTACCGGGACAGGCCATGTGCTGCTGGCATCGGGTGCGTTCACGTTGACGGATACCGGCGGATCGCGCAGCAACACCTTCCAGGTCGATCCGGGCAGCCAGCTCAACATCACGCAGGCGTCGGTGGTGAACACTACCGCGCTGACGGTGGACGACGGCACGTTGAACCTGAATGGCGTGATCAATGCCACCACGGTCAACCTGACCAATGGCGGCGTGGTGCAACTGGGCAATGGCATGAACCTCGCGCAGCAAGGCGCTCAGGTAGGTTCGATCAACAGCACCAACACCTACGTCAACGGTGGCAGCGTGGTG
>JBDLVD010000047.1:0-12705 GCA_039804965.1 Pseudomonadota bacterium | reverse complement strand
CCAGCCGCGCGCGGAACGTATCGATATAGCCTTGCGCACCAAGGCGCGCGCTCAGCACGGCGGCAACCGGCGGGCGCGGGCGCAGCATCAGCTGTTCCTGCCAGCGCGACCAGACCAGTTGCACCGGCTTGCCCGTTTCGCGCGCGATCAGCGCCACTTCGATAGCGTGATCGTGTTCCAGTCGCCGGTCAAAACTGCCACCTGCGGGCATCGGGTACAGCACCACGTCCGCTGTCGCCATGCCCAGCGCCCGCGCCGCTGCCTGCCGCGCCTGCTGCGGGGCCTGGCTGGCGATCCACAGTTCCAGCTTGCCATCGCGCAGGCGGGCCGTGGCCGATGCGGTTTCAATGGTGCCATGGGCGGCCGGCATCACGTCATACCGCAGGGCGAGCGAAGGCTTGGCCATGCGTGCATCGCCTTCGCCCCGCTCTGTGATCCGCTGGGGGTCGACGCGCCGTACCGCATGGTCCAGCGCCTCTTCGATCCTGGCCGTGCTGACCGGGTGTGTGACGCGAAAACGCGGGGCCATGGCATCCAGCGCCTGTTCCGCCGCCCACCAGTTGCTGGCCACGGCAGCCAGCCACCGCTTGCCCTTGACCACGCGCAGCAGGCCATGCGCCTGTGCCACGGAATGCCGGTCGAACGCGGCCAGTTCCGCCTTGTCCAGCGGGCCGTGGCGGATCGCGGCATAGACCATGTCGGGCAACCGCACGTCCCCTGCGAACAGGTGACTGCCATCGACCTTGGATGGCAGGTCCAGCCGGGGCCAGCCGATCGCCAGTTCATCATCCTCGCCCGCCGGGGGCAGATCATCCGCCGGGGCTTCCGCGCGCAGGATCGGCGGATCAGGCGGAGTGTAAGCGGCCGCATCCTGCGCCAGATCGGCAAAGCGCAGCCGCTTCTTGCCGTGGGTAACGAAGCCCGCGACCGCATCGCATTCTTCCCACGCCACGCCCCAGCGATCCGCCGCGGCCATGGCCAGCATTGCCCGCGCAGCCGCAGCGGCGGTGCGGCACGGCATTTCATATGCAGCCAGCGACGTGCCGCCGGCAGTGGCGGTAAAACCGGTATCTTGCGCCCAGCGGCGCAGCAGCAGATCGTGGGCATCGTCTGCCAGCGCAGGGATTGCAGGCCGCCACAACGGCGCCCATTCGGCGGCGAGCGGCAGGTTGGCATAAGTGCCGCTGACGGGCGCGGGTTCCACCGCCACCTGCCGCCAGTCCGCACCCAGTTCCATCGCCACAACTTGCGGCAACAGCGTGGTAATGCCCTGCCCCATTTCCAGTTGCGGCACGGCCACGGTCACGATGCCGTCGCGCCCGATCTTCAGCCACGCGCCGAAGGCAACCTCGCCCGCACCCGGTTCCAGCGGCGTGGCATAGTCACGCGGCAGCAGTTGCCAGGCGACCAGCAGCCCGCCGCCCACGGCAGCCCCGGCCAGCAGGCCCCGTCTGGTTATCGGCAGGCGGTTCAGCCTTGTGCCCCGTCAAGCCACGCGCCGAGCCTTGCGGCAATGGCGGTGAAGGCTTCGCCATGCGCCCCGTCGTTGGCGGCAGGCGGCTGCCCGGCATCGCTGGCCACGCGGATTTCCCACGCCAGCGGCACACGGCCAAGGAAGGTTTCATCCAGCGCGCGGGCGGCGCCTTCTGCCCCGCCCTTGCCGAACGGATCGCTGACTTCGCCGCAATGCGGGCAGGCATAACCGGCCATGTTTTCGACAATGCCGACCACCGGCACCGATGCCTGCCGGAACAGGTCGATGGCGCGGGTGGCATCGATCAGCGCCAGATCCTGCGGGGTGGAAACGATCACCGCGCCGGCGGGCTTGAACTTCTGGATCATGGTCAGCTGCACATCGCCGGTGCCCGGCGGCAGGTCGATCAGCAGCAGTTCGGTATCGCCCCAGTCGGCATCCATCATCTGGCCCAGCGCGTTGCCCACCATCGGCCCGCGCCATGCGATCGCCTTGCCCGGTGCGATCAGCTGGCCCATCGACAGCAGTTTCACGCCGAATTCGCTATCCACCGGGATCAGCTTGTCCCCTTCGGCGCGCGGTTTCTGCTGCGCGGGATCCAGCAGCGTCGGCTGGCTGGGGCCATAGATATCGGCATCCACCACGCCCACCTTGCGCCCTTGCCGCGCCAGTGCCACCGCGAGGTTGGCGGTCAGCGTGCTCTTGCCCACACCGCCCTTGCCCGATCCGACGGCGATGATCCGCCGCTGCACCTTGTCCGCCATCAGCGCCACCCGCACTTCGTTGACCGCGGGCAAGGCGCCCAACGTCACTTCCAGTTCGCGTTGCAGCGCGGTGGCTTCGGCGCGCGGCATGCCGCTGGCATCGACCACCAGGGTCGCCACGCCATCGGTCAGCCGCAGCGATTGCACGCGCTGGGCGATGTGCGGGGGCAGGGATTGCTGAATGTCGGATGCACTGGTCATGCGCCGCCTGCTAGCGCGAGTTCGGGACAGTTGCAGCGAAAATCCCCCGCCGCCCCTGTTTTTTGCAACATTGCGCCTTATAACCTTTCCCGATGGCCTATAACCCTTACCGACTGACAAGCATGGGTGGGATGATCGGAAGGATCGCACTGGCAATGACCGGCAAGCGCAGCCCGTGGGGCAAGGATGGCTCCAGCGGCGATGGCGGGGATGACGGCTCGACCGAGGGCGCACCCGAAGGGGCCGATGGCAACAATGCCGGTCCGCCCGCAGCGGGCGAACCGCCCAAAGGCCCACGCAACCCGTGGCTTCCGGGCGGTGGAACCGGTGGCGCCAACGATGCGCCGGGCGAACGCCCGCGCCGTTCGGCCAGTATCGAGGATATCTTCCGCAACCGGGGGCCGGAAGGCCCGCGCCGCGGCGGCGGCGGCGATGGTCCGCGCGGCCCCGGCGGCCCCAATTTCCGTTTGCCCCAACGCGCCGATGGCAAGAGCTGGCTGCCAGTGGCAATCGGGGTTGCGGCCCTGTTGTGGATCGGCGTTTCTTCGGTCCATCAGGTCGGCCCCAAGGAACAGGCGCTCGTCACCTGGTTTGGCGGCAAGTACCAGTCCACGCTGCAACCGGGGCTGAGCATGACTTTCCCGTGGCCGATCAACCACGTGGACGTGGAACCGGTTTCGGAATTCCGCAGCGAGGCGATCCCCGGCGGCGAAGCGCAGAACCTGATGCTGACGGGGGATCAGAACCTCGTCGACCTCAGCTATACCGTGCGCTGGAACATCAAGGATCTGAAGCTGTTCCGCTTCCAGCTGGACAAGCCGGAAGACACCGTGCGCGAAGTGGCCGAAGCCGCCATGCGCGCCTCGGTCGCGGAACGCGGGCTGAACGACGTGCTGTCGGGCGCCGGACGGGGTGACATCGAACAGCGGGTGATGCAGCGGATGCAATCGCTGCTCAACACCTACCGTTCCGGCATTCAAGTGCAGGGCGTGCAGATCAGCAAGACCGATCCGCCCACCGAAGTGGAAGACGCGTTCAAGAACGTGTCCGCCGCGCAGCAGACGGCGGAAAGCTACATCAATCAGGCGCAGGCCGCGGCGCAGCAGGTGCTGGCCCGCGCGCAAGGCGATGCCGCCGCGTTCGACAAGGTCTATGCCCAGTACCGGCTGGCCCCGGACGTGACCCGCCGCCGCATGTATTACGAAACCATGGAGCGCGTGCTGCGCCAGACGGACAAGACCGTGATCGAAGCCCCCGGCGTCGCCCCCTATCTGCCGCTGCCCGAAGTGCGGCGCAGCGCCCCCACTCCGCCTGTCGCCACGCAGGGGAACGCGCAATGATCGACACCCTGTGGGACAGCCACAAGACCACCATCGTGGCCATCGGCGCGGCGCTGCTGGCCGTATGGTCCAGCCTGATCGTGGTGCCGGAAACCGAACAGGCAGTGGTGATCCGCGCCGGACGGCCGGATCGCACGATCAACCGGTTCGAACCCAACCAGCCGTTCGGCCGCACCGGGGCCGGTATCCATTACCGCATCCCCATCTATGAACGGCTGGAACGCATCGACAAGCGCGTGATGAGCGTCGACATGGAAACGCAGCAGGTCCTGTCCACCGACCAGCTGCGCCTCAACGTTGATGCCTATGCCCGCTATCGCATCATCGATCCGGTCCGCATGGTGCGCAGCGCCGGCACGCTGGACACGGTGGAAACGCAGCTGTCCACCATCCTCAGTTCGGTAGTGCGGCAGGAACTGGGCCGCCGCAGCTTTGCCTCGCTGCTGACGGCGGAACGCGGACGGACGATGGAAAACATCCGCAAGACGCTGGACGGGCAGGCGCGCAATTACGGCGCGCAGGTAATCGACGTGCGCATCAAGCGGGCCGACCTGCCTGATGGCACGCCGCTGCAATCCGCATTCCAGCGCATGCGCACCGCACGCGAACAGGAAGCGGCGACCATTCTTGCCCAAGGCCAGAAGAACGCCCAGATCATCCGCGCCGAAGCCGACGCGCAGGCCGCCAAGATCTATGCCGATGCCTTCGGCAAGGATCCGGCGTTCTACGATTTCTACCGCGCGATGCAGAGCTATGATTCCACATTCGCCCCGGGCGGAGCGTCGAGTTCGATCATCCTGTCGCCAGACAACGATTATCTGCGCCAGTTCCGTAATGGCGGGCGTTGAATACCTATCCAGCCAACCGTTCAATCACCGTTCACCCGCGTAAGGAAAAATCCGCGTGGTCAGAAACAACGGTGCCGATGCACCGCGGTAAAAACCTAGAGGAACCAGAGGACGTGAAGCCAGTGCGCTACTCATACGGCATCACCACCGCCCTGCTCGCCAGCGGGGCCGCCATTTCCCTCATCACCGGCGTGCCGGCCGGGGCGCAGGTCGCCCAGAATGCCGACAGCCACATGCGCAATGTCGTGCCACGGGCCGGTGCGCCGTCCAGCTTTGCCGACCTGACCCAGCAATTGCAGCCAGCGGTGGTCAACATTTCGACCCGCCAGCGGATCACTGTGGAAACCAACAATCCGCTGGCCGGATCGCCGTTTGCCGATCTGTTCGGCGGGCAGCAGGCGCCGGGCGCGCAGGCGGAACCGACCACGCGTGAAGCGCAATCGCTGGGTTCGGGCTTCCTGGTTTCGGCCGATGGCTATGTCGTCACCAACAACCACGTGATCCAGCCGGATGGCCGGGCGGTGCTGGAAGAAGTGACCGTCACCATGCCCGACGGCACCAAGTATCCCGCCGAAGTGGTTGGCAAGGATGCCGCATCCGATCTGGCCGTGCTGAAGATCAAGCGCGCCGCGCCGTTCCCGTTCGTGGAATTCGGGGACAGCCGTTCCGCACGCGTGGGCGACTGGGTGATCGCCATCGGCAACCCGTTCGGCCTTGGTGGCACCGTCACCAGCGGCATCGTGTCCGCCGTGCTGCGCAACACCGGCGGCGGCGGCGCCTATGATCGCTACATCCAGACCGATGCCAGCATCAACCGCGGCAATTCGGGCGGCCCGCTGTTCGACATGCAGGGCAATGTCATCGGCATCAACAACGCCATCTTCTCGCCCACAGGCGGCAGTGTCGGCATCGGTTTCGCCATTCCGGCCGAAACCGCCAGCCCGATCGTCAAGAAGCTGATTTCGCGCGAAGAAATCGTGCGCGGTTATCTGGGCGTGCGGATTAATCCGGTGTCCGACGATTTCGCCGACGCGCTGGGCCTGCCCGAACGCCAGGGCGAATTCGTCCAGTTCGTGCAGCCGGGCGAAGCGGGCGAAAAGGCCGGCCTGAAGGCGGGCGACGTGGTGCTGAAGGTCAATGGCAAGGATGTGAATCCCGACCAGACGCTGTCGTTCCTTGTCGCCAACATCATGCCCGGCACCCGCGTGCCGCTCGATATCATCCGCGATGGCAAGCGCCAGACGATCCCCGTGGTCGTGGGCCGCCGCCCCAGCGAAGACGAACTGGCAGCGCAAACCTTCGATCCGGACAGCGGGAACCCGATCGAAAAGGCCCCGCAGAAGGACAACAACTCCGGTTCCAGCGTCATCACGCAGGCGCTGGGCCTGCAGGTGGTGCCGCTGACCCCGCAACTGGCGCGCCAGTTCGGCATGGCCGATGGCACGCGCGGCGTGGTCGTGGCCACAGTGGATCCCAATGCCGATGCCGGGCAGAAAGGTGTCCAGCGCGGCACCGTCATTCTGGGGGTCAACGGACGGGATATTTCCAGCGCGGCTGAACTGGAAGCAGCCGTGAAGGAAGCCAAGGCTGCCGGTCGGCATGCCATCCTGCTGCGCGTGCGCGATCGCGGTGGCCCGGCCCTGTCGGTTCCGATCCGCCTGCGCTGATCGCCCATGGAATGAAAATCAGGCGGCGGCCCGGAACAGTCCGGGCCGCCGCTTTTTTGTGCACAGCGATGATCCCGCGCGTCAGTTGCGCCCGGTCGCCTGATTCAGGAAATCGTCGTTCGCGGCTGGCGGCGCGGTGCGGCTGGATGGCGGCAAGCGCGGGTCGCGCGGCTGGGCTGGCGAGGTCTGCGGTTGGCCTTCCCCGTCAGGCGGCAGGGTCAACGTACGGCGACTGTTCACGCTGGGTTCGATCAGGTTGCCCTGTTCATCGACATAGTAATACTGATCGTTGGGATCGCCCGTCAGCTGCTCGGCGTCCGGTTCCAGTTGCCACTCGGGCAGCTTCAGTTCGGTCTTGAACATTTCCACCGGGCGATCCTTCACCGCGGTGCGCATGTATTGCGCGAAGGCCCGCGCCGGGGCGGTGCCGCCTTGCAGGCCGGGAACCGCCTTTGCGTCGTCACGCCCCATCCATACCCCGGTGGTGATGCCGCTGGAAAAACCGACGAACCAGCCATCCTTGTTGGAACTGGTGGTGCCGGTCTTGCCTGCCACCGGGCGGCCGATCTGTGCCGCGCGGCCGGTGCCGGTGTTGACCGCCGTCTGCAGCAGATCGGTGATACCCGCCGCGACATATTCCGGCACCAGCTGGGCCGGCGCGGCTGCCTGGTGCTGATACAGGATCTGCCCCTTGGCCGAAGTGACCTTGGTGATGCCATAAGGTTCGATCGACTGCCCGCCTGCCGATACGGCCGCGAACCCGCGCACAAGATCGATCACCCGCACTTCCGAACTGCCCAGCACCATCGAAGGGTTGGTGTTGATCGGCGTGGTGATGCCGAACCGCCGCGCCATGGCGGCCACGGTGGAAAAGCCCACTTCGTTGCCCAGCTGCGCCGCCACGGTGTTCTTGGAATAGGCGAAGGCCGTGCGCACATCGATTTCGCCGGCGTAGCTGCCGCCCGAATTGCGCGGGCTCCACCCGTCGATCGTCACCGGTTCGTCCACCACCCGGTCGTCGGGCGTATAGCCGGCTTCCAGCGCGGCAAGGTAGACGAACAGCTTCCACGCAGAGCCCGGCTGGCGCAAGGCTTCCGTGGCGCGGTTATAGCTGGATTTGACGTAGTCCGTGCCGCCCACCAGCGCCAGAACCGCGCCATCGCGGTCGAGGCTGACCAATGCCCCCTGTGCGGCGGCGGGGCTGTTGTCCTTCAATGCTGCTGCGGCCGAACGCTGCATCACCGGGTCCAGCGTGGTCCACACCTCGATCTGTTCGAAACTGTCGTTGCTCAACAGCAGGTCCAGCTGCGGCAAGGCCCAGTCGGTGAAATAGCGCGCCGAATTCTGCGATTCATCGACCTGCAGCTTCACGGCGGATACGTCCACGGCGGCTGCTTCCTGCGCGCCCAGCGCGCCGTATTTGCGCATCTGGTCCAGCACCACGTTGGCCCGGTCAACCGCTGCCTGCGCGTCTGCCGTGGGGGAATAGCGGCTGGGCGCCTTGACCAGCCCGGCGATGATCGCCGCTTCCGCTGTCGACAGGGTGCGCGCGGAATGGCTGAAGAACTTGCGGCTGGCGGAATCGATGCCATAGGCGCCGCCGCCGAAATAGACCTTGTTCAGATAGAGTTCGAGGATCTGTTCCTTCGAAAACTTCCATTCCAGCGCCATGGCCAGCACAGCTTCGCGCACCTTGCGATCCATCGTGCGGCTGGAATTGAGGAACACGTTGCGCGCCAGCTGCTGGGTGATGGTGGAAGTGGCGCGGACCGAATTCTTGTCACGCCACGATACGAAAATCGCGCGGGCAAGACCCAGCGGATCGATCCCGATGTGCGAATAGAACCGGCGGTCTTCCACCGAAACCATCGCGTCCTTCATCACTTGCGGGATTTCGTCGGAATGCAGCCACTGGCCGTAACTCGGCCCCAGCGTGACGATTTCCGACCCGTCGCGCGCACGCACGACAATGGTCTGCGCGTTCTGGCTGCTCATCAAGGTGGAATAGGCCGGAATGTTGCGGGCCGCGAAATAGACCGCCGTGCCCAGCGCCAGCGCCCCCAGCATGGCCAGCGCGAAGCCCCACACGAACAACCGTCGAAGCCAGCGGCCCAGCCATGATCGCTGCCGCACTGCTGGTGCTGCCTTTTGCCGGCCGGTTCCACTCCCGCGCTTTTGCGCCATCTATCCGCAACACCCTTCAGCAACGCGAACCGCGCCGACCGTCTGGGCGGGGTGCATAGATTATTCAGAACGTCGCGTTAACGGATAATGCGGCGCGCGCTCTGTTTGCCGTCAGTTTTCATCCGGGCGAAAATCCAGCGATGCACTGTTGATGCAATAACGCAGCCCTTCCGGCCCCGGTCCATCGGGGAAGACATGCCCCAGATGCCCTTCGCAGCGCGAACAGACCACTTCGGTGCGGACCATGCCGTGGCTGGCATCGCGAATTTCGTCGACCACGGCCTTTTCCGCCGGGCGGGTGAAGCTGGGCCAGCCCGATCCGCTGTCGAACTTGGCCTCGCTTTCGAACAGCGGCTGGCCGCACCCGGCGCAGACATACTGGCCGGCGGCCTTGTTCTTTTCATACTGGCCGGTGAAGGCGCGTTCGGTGCCATGCTGGCGCAGGATCATGTATTGTTCGGGGGTAAGGCGTTCGCGCCATTCGGCATCGGTCAATTGCAGCTTGTCGGACATCCGGCATCTCCTTTGCGGCGGATATGGGTATCCGCCACCAACGCACCAACCCGGCAGATGGTCAGGCGTTCACGTCGGCGTAGTTGGCGGGAGGCGGGATGCCTTCCATCTTTTCCGTCAGCAGCGGGCGGAAGCTGGGCCGGCTTTTCATAACCCGATACCAGCCATGGGCGCCTTCGTGCCCCTGCCAGTCGATCCCGCCAAGGTATTCGGCGACAGAAATCTGCGCCGCCGCAGCGAAATCGGCGAGGCTTAACTGCGCCCCCGCCAGCCAGCGGCGGTTGTCCACCAGCCAGTCGATATAATCGAGGTGTTCGTGCGCCAGCCGCATCGCCACGCGCAGCACGCCGGAATCGGGCGACTGGCGCAGCACCAGCCGCTTCTTCATCTTTTCGTGCAGCAAGGGGCTGGTGACATCGCCAAAGAAGCTCTGGTCGAACAGCGCCGTCAGCCGGCGGATTTCCGCGCGGGCCGTCGCCGTGCCCAGCACCAGCTGGCTGCGATCAACCGTTTCTTCCAGATATTCGCAAATCGCCTGGCTGTCGGCCAGCGTGATGCCACGTTCCGGATCGTGCAGCACCGGGGTGCGGCCAGCAGGGTTGAGCGCGAAGAACGCATCATTCGCATCCCACGGGCTTTCGCGCCGCAATTCGTGCGGGACACCCTTTTCGGCCAGAACCAGCCGGACCTTTCGACTGAAGGGACAGAGAGGAAATTGAAGCACTTGCCACATGATCGTCTCGTCTTGGCGCATGACGCGCCGCGCGTCTACACCCCCCGGCGCGCCTTCGCGTTATCCCGCAGGATTGCGCCGTTTTTTACCCGATTGGATGGCGTTTGCCGATCAGCCGACGCTGTCCGCCTTGCGCCGGGTTTCGGCAAAGCCATCGGCCCGCATCTTTTCAAACCCGATGCGCTGCTGGAACCCTTCGTCCTGCGGATAATCGCGGTAATCGGCGAGGATTTCTTCGAACAGTTCGCGCACCTCTTCCCTGTGATCGGGATGGGTGAAGATGTTGGCGCGATTTTCGCGGATGCCGTCAAGGATTCGGGCGCCGATCACATCGGGTTCCATGCCGAATTCGTGGATATGTTCCAGCCGCTTGACCGCCGCATCGTCCACCGGCTTCATCGCCCCTTTCAGGCTGTCGGGTCGTACATCGTCGCTGGCATAGATGTAGCTCTTCACCAGCCCCGGATGCACCGCCGATACGCCAATGCCGTATTGGTACATCGAATGCCGCAGCGAATAGCTGAGGCCGCGCACCGCAAACTTGGCAGTGTTGTAGATGCCCGGCGCGCCGCCGGCCACGAAGCTGGCCATGCTGGCGGTATTGGTGATGTGCCCGCCCGTAACCTCGCCCGAAAGCGCGCGCGCCTTCATCCGTGGGGCAAAGGTCATCACCCCGTTGATCACGCCTTGCAGGTTCACGCCCAGCACCCAGTCCCAGTCATCGTAGGATGAATCCTCGATCGTCTGGAAAAGGTTGATGCCGGCATTGTTGAACAGCAGGCTGACCGGGCCGAACTCTGCCTCCACCTTGTCGGCGGCGGCGGCAAAGCCTGCCCGGTCCATCACGTTCAGCTGCACGCCCATGACTTCGCGGTTGTCGAGGCTGGCCAGCGCGCGGTCGATCGCATCCTGCCGGATATCCGCGATGGCGACCTTGCACCCTTCGTTCAGCAGATTGCGGACGATGCCGATGCCAACGCCATTGGCGCCACCGGTGACAAAGGCCGTGCGGCCTGCGAAATCCTTCATCGTATCGCCTTTCTGCTGCCGGAATTACTTCGCCGCTGCGGCCAGCGCGTCCATTGCCAGCACCGGGTTGGACTGGCCGGAATCGCGCCCGGCGAGGAATTCGTTGAGGATGTTGCGATAGGAGAATTTCCATTCCCCGTTCACGCGCACCAGTTCGTCCTTGTAGATGCCGAAGGTGCCAAGCGTGGGGGTGAGACGTCCCTTTTCGTTCTTCGGGCCATCGTTGGCGGTTTCGAACCAGAAGCCCGTATGCCAGGCCCGGTCCCCTTCGACACGCACGACCGACTGACACAGCACGTGGCGCAGCACCGCCGGATTGCCATCGACATCGCAGTAAATCCCGGCGATCGCTTCTTTGAAGCCCTTTGCCGACGCACGGATATTGTCGCGCCCGGTCACCGATCCGCGCGCATATTCCAGCGTGCCGTCTTCGGTGAAGGTTTCGGCGTAAGTGTCGAAATCGTTGTAATCCATGGCGAACAGGTAACGGGCCATGAGATCGTCGATTTCGGCACGATCCTTGGCATATTGCGCGTCGTAAGTCTGGCGGGTGGGGGCGGTGCTCATCTTCTCTCCTGTCGTGCGGGGCCGTTTGCCGGGCCTGCCATTATTGTATCAATGCACGCGGGCGACTTGTCGCCATTGATGCAGGACAATGCCCGGCCTGCGACGCAATGAGACAATTTTCCCGCTTCGCCTTTGTCTATTCACGACCTAGAAACGCGGGCAAGCGGAATGTTGGCACAGCCTTGCAAAAGGGCTGCCGTTGGAGGGGGTATACCGCATGGCCATCGCGCCCACTGCCCAGGACATGTCTTCCCTGCCCGGCGATGCCGGCGCCGCCGATAGCAGCCTGCCGTGGCCCAGCGAACGGGCGGGATATTTCGCGCTGTTCGCGATCATCTGCGCCACGTTCATCACTTTCTTCGACCAGACAGTGTTCGCGATGCTGGCCGAAAAGATGAAGTCCAGCTTCGGCATTTCCGATGCCACGCTAGGCTTCCTGCTCGGCCCGGCCGGGCTGATCGCCTATGTCATCGTAGGCATCCCGCTGGCCCGGCTGGTGGACATCTACCCGCGCAAATACGTGCTGTCTGGCGGTATCGCGCTGCTGGGTTCGATCATGGCACTGGGCGGCCTTGCACAAAGCTTTACCCAACTGGTCGGCACCCGCCTGTTCGTGGGGGCATCCAGTTCGGCCAACGGCCCCGGTTCCTATTCGCTGCTGCTGGATTACTTCCGGCCCTTGCGCATCCCGCTGGTCTTCGCGCTGCTCCAGCTCGGCTACATTCTGGGCAGTTCGATGGGCAATGTGCTTGGCGGGCAGATGATAGCATGGGCATCCAGCTTCCCCACCACTATCAACGTGTTGGGGCTGGACGTGTTCAACTGGCAGCTGGTGCTGATGATGGTCGGCATGCCGGGGCTGATTTCCGGCGTCATCTTCCTGCTGGTGAAGGAACCCGCGCGCCGCAGCCCGGCCGGATCCGCCCAACTGGTGGCGGGCGATGCATCGTTCGTGCGCAAGTTCGCCGCCTTCATGGGCTGGGATGCCGCAGTGGCCATCTGGCGGCGCAAGGAAGTGTTCCTGCCCCTGTTTGCCGCGCTGGCGTTATCCGCGGTCGAAAGCCAGGGCCTGCCCGCATGGCGCGTGCCGTTCATGGCCCGCACCTATGGCTGGAGCGAAGCGGAAACCGGCGCACTGCTGGGGACGCTGCTGCTCGGTTCGATGCTGGCCGGAATCTTTGCCGGCGGGGTGTTCGTGACCTGGATGGGCAAGCGTTACAAGGACGCCAACATCCGTGCCACGACCATCATCTTCGCTTGCGTATCCATCACCGCGATCCTGACGCCGCTGATGCCTACGGGCGAACTGGCGCTGGGGCTGACAGCGGTGCAGACCTTCTTCGGGCTGGCCGGCGCCCCGGCGCAGAACGCCGCCGTCCAGCGCA
>JBDLVD010000046.1:0-12711 GCA_039804965.1 Pseudomonadota bacterium | reverse complement strand
GAACCACATCGCACGCATCGCCGCAAACAGGCCCAGCGTGCCGAATGCCAGCGGCATGATCCGCCAACCCAGCGCGTTGTCGCCAAACAGCGCCATGCCCAGCGCGATGATCTGTTTCGACAGCGGCGGGTGTTCCGGGTTTACCGGATGGCTCAACTGCAGGATCGTCCGCGCTGCCGGCAGGTAATGCACTTCGTCAAAATAAAAGCTGGCAGGCGTTGTCAGCCGGATTGCCGCAACGGCGCAGAAAACTGCCGTCAACGCCACGGTCCAGCGGATCGGGTCGCGTTCGTGCAACGGGGCGGCGTTAACGATCTGCGTCATCGTCGCGCGCCTTAACCGCCCGCGCAAATCGCGGCAAGGCGGTGCTTGCCGATGGTGCCGCGCGCTTCTAAACCCGGCGGCATCATGAAAAAGACCACCGGCACCGACCGCAGCATCACATCCAAATGGCGTCCGCAAACACTGGCCGTTCGCGCCGGGACGTGGCGCAGCGAACATGGGGAAACGAGCGAGGCGCTGTTCCTCAACAGCGGCTATACCTACGACACTGCCGAAACCGTCGCCGCGCGCTTCGCTGGTGAACAGGAAGGCATGGTCTATTCGCGGATGCAGAACCCGACCACCGCGATGCTGGAAGAACGTATCGCGATGCTGGAAGGGGCGGAAGCGTGCCGCGTGCAAGCCACCGGGATGGCCAGCATGACCGCCGCGCTGCTGTGCCAGCTTTCCGCCGGGGACCATATCGTGGCCGGGCGCGCGGCCTTTGGTTCATGCCGCTGGCTGGTGGATAACCTGCTGCCGCGTTTCGGCATTGAAAAGACCATTGTCGACGCCACTGACAATGCCGCGTGGGAAGCTGCAATCCGGCCCAACACCAAGGTGTTCTTCTTCGAAACCCCGGCCAACCCGACGATGGATATCGTCGACCTGCGCTTCGTCTGCGGCCTTGCCCGCGCGCATGGTATCACCACCGTGGTGGACAACGCCTTTGCCACCAGCGCGCTGCAACGGCCGCTCGATTTCGGGGCAGACGTGGTCGCCTATTCCGCCACCAAGCTGATGGACGGGCAGGGGCGGGTGCTGGCCGGCGCGCTGTGCGCCAGCAACGAATGGATCAACGACAAGCTGATGCCGTTCCAGCGCAACACCGGCCCGATTCTCGCCCCGTTCAATTCGTGGGTGGTGCTGAAGGGGCTGGAAACGCTGGACCTGCGCGCCCGGCGGCAGTCGGAAAATTCGCTGAAAGTGGCGCAGTTCGTGGAAAGCCGCGGCGTTCGCGTGCTGCATCCGGGGCTGCCCAGCCACCCGCAACACGAACTGGCGATGAGCCAGATGAGCGACGGCGGGGCGATCTTCAGTTTCTTCCTCGACGGCACGCAGCAGGCAATGACGCTGCTGAATGCGCTCGAACTGATCGATATTTCCAACAACATCGGTGATTCCAAATCGTTGCTGTGCCACCCGGCCACCACCACGCACCATAACATGGGCGCGGAAGGGCGCGCCGAAGCCGGGGTGACCGACGGGATGCTGCGCATCAATGTCGGGCTGGAAGATCCACTGGACTTGATCGCCGATCTTGATCAGGCCCTTGGCCGGGCCGGGATCTGACAGGTCGCCATGCCACCGCCGGGGAAAGACAGTCGCAACGACAGCAACCCGCCGGTGACCATGGGCGAAGCAACCGACGCGCCGGGCGCACCGGGCCTGCCAACGGCGCCGGGCGGCATGATCGAAGTCGAAAATTTCTATGCTGCGCTGGTCGAATCGTCTGAAGACGCGATCATTGCCAAGGACGTGAACGGCATTATCCGATCATGGAACCCGGCAGCGGAGCGGCTGTACGGGCACAGCGCGCAGGACATGATCGGCCATTCGATTCGCCGGCTGCTGCCGCCCGATCGGCTGGACGAAGAAGACCGCATCCTTGCCCGCATCCGCAACGGCGAGCGGATTTCCCAGCTGGCGACCCGGCGGCTGCATCGCGATGGCACCTTGCTGGACGTGTCGATCACCGTTTCCCCCGTGCGCGATGCACAGGGCAATATCGTTGGCGCCAGCAAGATTGCGCGCGACATCGGCCCGATGCTTGAAAACCAGCGCCGCCTGCTGGAAAGCGAAGAACGGCTGCGGATGCTGGCCGACAACATCGCGCAGTTTGCGTGGATCGCCGACCCGGAAGGGACAGTGGTGTGGTACAACCGGCGCTGGCTGGATTATACCGGCGCCAGCCTCGCCAAATCCGACGATCAGGTGCGCGAACAGGTTCTGCCTGAAGATTATCGCGAACATGTGCGCGGCAGTTTCCGGCAATCGGTGCTGACCGGAGAGGATTGGGAGGACACATTCCCCCTGCGCGGCAAGGACGGCGAACTGCGCTGGTTCCTGTCCCGCGCCCAGCCGATCAGAGACAGTCAGGGGGCGATCATCTGGTGGTTCGGCACCAATACCGACATCACCGAACAGCGCGATCAGGCGGAGCAGATCCGGCTGCTGCTGCTGGAAGTGAACCACCGGTCGAAGAACATGCTGTCGACCATTCAGGCCCTTGCCCGCCGCAGCAACCGGGACGAGGCGGGCTTCATGGCACGCTTCGAAGACCGTGTGCGATCGTTGGCGGTCAATCAGGACATCCTTGTCAGCCGCGAATGGCGCGAAGTGCCTTTGCCCGATCTGGTGCGCGGACAAACCGGGTTGATGGCCGCTGCCCCCGGTGCAATCCGTTCCTCCGGGCCACCGCTGGCGCTGAAACCGCGCGCGGCGGAAGTGGTGGGCATGGCCTTGCACGAACTGGCGACCAATTCGTTGAAATATGGCGCGCTGTCGGTGGACGGCGGGCGGGTGGATATCGGTTGGGACCGGAACGAAGCAGGCTTCCGCATGTGGTGGCGCGAACATGGCGGGCCTTCCGTGGCGACCCCGCAGCGTACCGGTTTCGGGACGCGCCTGATCCGCGATGTGCCGCGCCATAACCTGTCGGCCACCGTTGTGCTGAGTTATGACGAAGCTGGCGTTTCATGGACCCTGCATTGCGATCTTTCCCACCTGTCCAGCGATGACTGAGGGAAGGCGGCCTGTCGCATCACGCTTTGCCAGCGCGCGCCAAACTGGATAGGTTGCCAGCATGTCCACCGATGTTCTTGCCAGCTTTTTCCAGCATAGCGCCATCACCCACGGGGTGACCGTGCGCGTGGCGGTCAATTTCATGCCCGATCAGTCGCGTATCGATGCGGGGCGGTGGTTCTGGGTCTATCACATCCGGCTGGAAAATGGGCGCGACGATACGGTGCAACTGCACGCGCGCCATTGGCGCATCACCGATGCCAACGGCATGGTGAACATCGTCGATGGTGAAGGGGTGGTGGGCGAAACGCCTGTGCTGGCCCCCGGTCAGGCGCATGATTACGTTTCGGGTTGCGAACTGAACGCCAGCACCGGATCGATGGAAGGGCATTACACTTTCGCCACCGCCGATGGCATGCCATTTGACGTGGCGATCCCGTTCTTCCCGCTGACGGCCCCTGCCGCAGAGGCGGATTGAACGCGCGCACTTGCCGGGCAGGCCCGCGCACAATAGATGCAGTCCTTCACATGAAGCGGACCCATCTCCCTCTCAACGCCTTGCGCGTGTTCGACGCGGCGGCGCGCCATCTCAGCTTCACCCGCGCGGCGGATGAACTGGCGGTAACGCCTGCTGCCGTGGGGCAGCAGATCCGTGCGCTGGAAGACGTGCTGGGCGTTGTGCTGTTTCGCCGGACGTCCAAGGGCCTGGAGCTGACGGACGAGGCCGTGGCCGGGCTCGATCCCTTGCGCGAAGGGTTCCTGCGGTTCGAAGAATGCGTGCAGGCGATGCAGGCGGGGCAATCCAGCCACAGTTATACCATCGCCGCGCCGCGGGAATTCTACGCGCAGTGGCTGGCGCCGCGTCTGGCCGCTTTCCACGCCGCCAATCCGGAAGTGCGATTTCAGCTGATCGCGGACGAGGAATCGGATTTTACCGAAGCCAATCTCGATCTCGCGATCAGGTTGACCGAAGGGCCGGGCGAACTGGAAGGCGTTCAACTGGCACCTGCCGATCGCGTCACCGTTGCCGCGCCCGACGCCCCCGGCGGTTGGATTGCCTGGCCGGGCCATGCGCCGCACGACCAGTCGGAAGAGGTGCTGTTGCAGGTGGGCAATGCCGGTCAGGCGCTGTCCAGCGCATTGGCCGGAATGGGCCGCACCGCGTTGCCGCTTCCACTTGTGGCCGAAGCATTGGCCGCTGGGCGGCTCCAGATCCTGTCCGGTCCGGAAGAGAGTCGCCATGCCTACTGGCTGGTCGCGCCGCGACCACAGTGGCGGCAAAAGAAGGTCAAGGCGCTGGTCGATCACCTGTCCGCCTGATTGCCGGTGCCGGCCGCTGTTGCTGCCAGTCATTGAATTCATTGCAAAATATCGAACAGATTCTTCTGTTTTCGGCCAAAAAATAAGGTATAGTCCTTAATTGGGACTTGTGTTCCGCAACGGGGCGGTCCCCGTCGTTTCCTTGACCATTCCCCGGCCGGAACCAATTCCCGGCGGACCACAACAGGATGGGTTCGGATTATGGCTTTGCGTGAACAGGTCACTTTGCCGGGGATGGTGTCGGAATTGCACGCCACCTGCGGGTCTGCCTTGCGAGGGGAAGAAGCGATGCTGGTCGGGCGGCTGCTTGATCTGGCTGCTTGTGCCGGGGCGCCCGCCAACACCGTGATTACGCCGGGTTTCGACGAACCCTTGCTGCGCGAATGGCTGGGATCGGGCGCATCGCTAAGCGTGGCTTCTGCCCTGCTGGGGCCGGAAGCAGGCTACATGCTCAGCCGTGGACAAGAAGGCGCGGCGATGGCCACCGTCGTGGCCGAAGGGTTGGCGGACGAATTTTCCTGCTTTGGCGAAACCGACGCGATTGCACTGTGCGGGGCGATCTGTGCCGCGCTTGCGCGGTCGTTGGCAGAATATGCAGCGTCTACCCCGTCCACTGCCTTGCACTGACTGCCCCGCGACAACCCCTGACGGTGCGCCTCCGATTGTGCTGCCGTCCGCGTTCGATGCAAGTATTTGCCCTTAAGCGTTTATCGCAATGCGCCGTGCTACAGCCGCGCTGTGGAACACAGTCCTGCATCTTTCCGTGCTTTTGAAGCGGCTATCGCTCCCGTTGCGGAAAATTCGCGCCGGTTCCATCCGGAACACGCGGTGATTTTGGTGATGTGGGCCGGTGCCGTGGTGGGTGCGGTCCACGCCTTCCTCTCGATCGGCTGAGCCTGCCTCCTAGCTTCTGACACACGAAAAAGGCGGGCCGAAGCCCGCCTTTCCCATAATGCTACCTGATCCGAAACCGCTTACTTGGCGGCGGCCGGAGCTGCAGCTGGAGCGGGCGGGGGTGCCACGGCCGGATCACGGTCAAACTGCTGGGCGAAACGGGCGCGGCCGTCGACTTCGGTGGTGCTGACGGTGCCAGCGGCTACACCAGCACGGCGCGCGCGTGATGCGGAAATGTAATCGCGCGGCATGCGGTTGCCTTCATGGCAGGCATATTCGAAGAACTGGTAATTGTTGTCCCGCGCCCATTCGAGACGGGCGGTCCACGGGGCGGTGTACACTTCGGGATCGGAATAGGTCACTTCATAGGTGATCGAATCCTTGCCCGTCATGGTCAGCCGCTCCGTCGTGCGGGCCTGCGTGCTCATCGGAATGGTGTTGAACGGCGGCACGTGCTGCGTCGCCATGTTCAGCGGAGAGGACGAACGCGCCGCAACATCGCGCGTGGCGCTGTCGCCGCTCTTGATGTTGGTGGTTTCGATGACCAGCGTCTTGCCTTCCCAGTGGCCACGGCTTTCACCCAGCCATGCTTCCACCTTGCCCGGCCATTGCGGGGCATCGCCGATCGGGATCACCCGTGTGCCGAGCATTTCGAGCGCGATCACCACGTACCCGGGCGACTGGAACACGCGAATGCCGTTGTTGTAGCGGAAGGGGAACATCGAGGCAGGGAAGCCGCGCGAAACGCAGCGGTCCCAGCTGTCGAAATCCGATACCCAGTCATAATCCTGGCCCGGAACCCAGCCCGAACGACCGGCCTTGTACAGTTCCTGCCCGTGCGGGGTCAGCGCCGGCAGCTGGCCGTCAGCCGGGCTGATCAGCATGGAGGTGCGCTTGCCGAAGCTGGCGCTTTTCAGCCATGCCGAAAGGCCCTGCGTGCCGTTGGCGCCGATGCCGTTTTCATTGGCTTGGGTGAAGCTGCCGTCAGACTTTTCAGCGGCGGCGATGCGGCGGGCGAATTCTTCGTCCGTAATCCACACGCGGTTGCCGTATTCCTTGGGCCGCTGGAACAGGATGCGGGCGTTGTTGATATATTCGATCGGCCAGGTGCCGCGGAAATCGTAATCGCCCCATGCCGTCTTGGCCGGGGTATAATCGGTGGGGACGGGGACAACCGCCGTCAGGTCTGCCGGGCGGGCCTGCGCCAGCGCCGGGGCGGCGGACAGCAACGAGAAAGCAGCGGCTGCGGCCAGCGCCCCTCTGGAAATGCACGTGGCAAGGCGACGGTTCGTCATCTGGTTATCCTCCCCGGAATCTCTGGTCTGAATCTTTTTGGACTTTGTCATCCAGATGGCCCTGTGAAGGGGGTATAGTCAACAGGAACATCCTGTTGGCAGGCCGCAGATTTGCAGGGTGGTGATTGGCAGGTCGCGGGTGATTTCCTCGCACGCGCGATCCTGCCATAGCGATGCAATGGACCGCACCCCTGCCGGAACCCCTGCCACACCCGACGGCGCCGATCGCTTCAACGAAGATCGCGCGTCCTACACCGTGCGCGGAACGGGCGCGCAACCCGATCTGGAAGCAGGGGTGGCCGCGATCCGGCAAGTGCAGCAGACGCTGAAACCCAAACCCGGCGTCTACCGGATGTTGGATGCCCGTGGGGACGTGCTGTACGTTGGCAAGGCGCGGGCGCTGCGCAACCGGGTGGCGAACTACACGCAGGTGGCCAATCTGACCAACCGCCTGCGCCGCATGGTCAGCCAGACGCGCGGCATGGAAATCGTCACCACCAACAGCGAGGCGGAAGCGCTGCTGCTGGAAGCGCAACTGATCAAGCGGTTTCGGCCGCCCTACAACGTGCTGCTGCGCGATGACAAAAGCTTCCCGTTTATCCTGCTGCGGACGGAGCACGATTTCCCCCGCATCATGAAACATCGCGGCGCGCGCAAGGCGAAGGGCAACTATTACGGCCCGTTCGCCAGCGCGGGCAGTGTCAACACGACGATCAATGCGTTGCAGAAACTGTTCCTGCTGCGCAGCTGCACCGACAGCTTCTTTGCCCGCCGCGACCGGCCGTGCCTGTTGTATCAGATCCGCCGTTGTTCCGCGCCATGCGTGGGCCGGATCGACACCGCCGGCTATGCCGAACTGGTGGGCGAGGCGAAGGATTTCCTCGCCGGCAAATCCGATGCAGTGCAGCGCAAGATCGAAAGCCAGATGGCCGAAGCGGCCGAGGCGCTTGATTTCGAACGTGCCGCCATGCTGCGCGACCGGTTGCGCGCTGCCACCTTTATTCAGGGCAGTCAGGCGATCAATGCCGCCGGGGTGGGCGATGCCGATGTCTTTGCGCTGGCGGCCAAGGGCGGGCAGGTGGGGATCCAAGCCTTCTTCATCCGTGGCGGGCAGAACTGGGGCCATCGCGCGTTCTTCCCCAGCCATACGCAGGACGTGGACGATGGGCAGGTGCTGGCCGACGTGCTGGCGCAATTTTATGAAGAGGTGCCGCCGCCGCGCACGATCCTGCTGGACCGCGAACTGCCGGAACAGGACTTGCTGGCGCAGGCCTTGTGCGAAGCTGCCGGGCACAAGGTGGAAATCAGCGTGCCCCAGCGCGGTGACCGGCGGCGGTTGATGGAACAGGCCAGCCGCAACGCCATCGAAGCGCTGGAGCGACGGCTGGCGGAAAGCGGCACCAAGGCCCGCACCTTGCGCGAACTGGCCGATTTCCTGGAACTGGCGGACGTGCCGCAGCGGATCGAAATCTACGACAACAGCCACATTCAGGGCACCAAGGCCGTCGGCGGCATGGTGGTTGCGGGGCCTGAAGGCTTCCTCAACAACCAATATCGCAAGTTCAACATCAAGAGCGCGCAGACCAACGACGATTACGCGATGATGCGCGAAGTGATGACCCGGCGTTTCGGCCGCGCGCTGGAAGAAGACCCGGATCGCGACGGTGGCCTGTGGCCCGATCTGGTGCTGATCGATGGCGGCAAGGGGCAGATGTCATCGGTCAAGGATGCGCTGGAGGAACTGGGGATCGAAGACGTGGCCCTGATTGCCATCGCCAAAGGTCCGCATCATGGGCGCGACGGGCGCGAAGTGTTCCATTTCCCCGATGGGCGGGAAAAGATGCTGCCGGTCAATTCACCGCTGCTGTTCTACCTCCAGACCCTGCGGGACGAGGTCCACCGCTTCGCCATCGGCGCACACCGGGCCAAGCGCAGCCGTGCGATATCCGCCAGTCCGCTGGACGAAATTCCCGGCATCGGCCCGGCGCGCAAACGCGCGTTGCTGCTGCATTTCGGAACGGCGGGCAGGGTGCGTGCGGCATCGCTGGATGATCTGCAGCGCGCGCCCGGCGTCAGCGAAGGGGTGGCGCGGGCGGTGTATGACTTTTATCATCCATCCGGTTGATTGGCATCAATGCACGGGCACGGCCATCGCGCCAGACTGCCGGGCATTCAGAACGAAAGGCCAGACATGCGTTCGATCCTGCTTCACGCCCACCGCGATGCCAGCTTTGAAAGCCGCTTTCAGGCGGCGCTGGATGTGGCCCGCCAGTTTGACGGGCACCTGACCTGCTTGCAGTCCGTCAGTTACGACATTGCCTTGCCGGGCGATTTCTATGGCACCTTGGCGGCGGAGATGATCCCCGTCACGGCGGAGGAAGCGCGCCGTTTCCGCGAGGAAATGGAAGCGCGTTTGCAGGCGGAGGACATCCGCTGGAACTGGGTGGAAGAAGCCGGCATGGCGGACAGCCGCCTGCTGGAACATGCCGCGCTGGCCGATCTGGTGGTGCTGGGGGCAACGCCGCCGGAAGCGGACCGCCGCGGTCCTTCGCAACTGGTCGGCACGCTGGCGCTGCACGGACGCGCGCCGTTGCTGGTGGTTCCCCGGCATTTTCGCGATTTCAGCGTGGGTGGCCCGGCGCTGGTGGCGTGGAACGGATCGCCCGAAGCATCGCGGGCACTGCGCGCGGCGGTGCCGTTCCTTGCCCGATCGTCAAAGGTATGGCTGGCCAGTGTGGCGGAACCGGAAGCGGATGGTCCGTTCGATCTGCCGCCGTTGAAAGGGGCGGAATACCTCGCCCGCCACGGTATTGATTGCGAAGTGGTGGAATTGCCCAAGGCCCCCGAAGGCATCGCTGCCACGCTGGCAGAAGCCGCGCAGGCGCGCGAAGCCAGCTATATGGTGATGGGCGCTTACGGCCATTCTCGCGTGATGGAGGTGCTGTTCGGTGGTGTCACCCGGCGGACGCTGGCTGATCCCGCCTTGCCGCTGTTGCTGACCCACTGAACGGCGGGCGCATCCGGCTTTCGCCAAGTGTCAGGCGGCGGTGAGCCGGCGGCTCGACACCGGTTTCTTCACTTGCGCGTCCACTTGTTCCACCCGCAGAACAGGGCGCTTGCGCGCGTTTTCGAGCGCGGTCGACAGCAGGTCGATCAGCCCTTCCGCTCCACCGGCGCTGGCCGTGAAGCTGACGGGGCGCTTGCTCCAGTTCAGGATGGTGCCGTTACGGTATGACACTTCGTGCAGCGCAACATGGCTGCCGTGGTCGATGATCCGATATTCCCAAGTCTGCATTTTCCCACCTCGCGGCGGGAATGAACACACAACGCCTGTGTATTCAACGAACATTTGCTGCGTTGCGGATGACAAAATGGTAATATTTTCAAACGTTTCAGTGAAATTCGGTGGTTTTCTTTCGTTTTCAGCATCTTGCGATATTGCAGTTTCTTTACTTTAATCATTGAAAGTAAAGAAAAATTCTCCAACGTTGCGGTTCAGAGGCTGATTGGCAGCCTGCTGAGCTTGCCGAATCAGGTCTCGTTGCTTGCGCCACCCGCTGTCGCGGCGGGTTGGGGTAGGGCCAGCACCAGCGCCAAAATCGCAACCGCCAGCACTGCAGAAGCCAGCGGGCGGCTGAAATCGAGCCCGCCCTTGTCGATCGGCTTGTCCAGCCAGTCACCCACGGCCGCGCCCAGCGGGCGGGTGAGAATGAAAGCCACCCAGAACAAGGCGACACGGCTGATCGCGGTGGCGAAATAGGCGATTGCAACCACCGCCAGCATTGCCCCGAAAATCAGCGCCGCGCCGGTATAGCCAAGGCTGCCGGTGTCGGCCGTCCAGTCCCCCAGCGCGGTCCCCAGCGTCTGCGAAAAGGTGATCGTGATCCAGTAATACAGTTCCGCGCGCGGTTCATGCACACTGGCGACGGAGATCGTGCCCAATTTGTGCCGCCACAGCGCCAGCGATGCGACCACCAGTGCCAGCAGCAGCGCGGAACCGCCGGCATAACCGATGCCGAGCGACCGCGTGGCGAAATCTGCCAGCGTGGTGCCCGCCGTGGTGGAGGCGATGATCGTTGCCCAATAGAGCAGCGGGCGGAAACGCGTGGCCGCAATCTGCCGCCACACCAGCACCACCAGGATGGTAAGGAAGATCGCCGTTCCCAGCAGATAGCCAAGGTCCAGCGTCATGCTGACTGTGTCACCCGCCGTTTCGCCCAGCGTGGTGGCCAGCACCTTGATGATCCAGAAGCCGAGCGTGACCGCCGGGACTTTCGCCAGCATTGCATGGGGTCGGGACACGGCGGCGCTCCTGTCAGGAATGGGACTGCGGGGGCTTTACGGGATGGCGATGCCGGTACGGAACCCTGATTGCGAAGATGGCATATTTAACATCTGGCGCGAGGCAGGTGTATCAGCGGGGCAGGCGGATCATGCCTTCCTGCGCCACGCTGGCAACCAGCCGCCCGTCGCGGCTGAAGATCTGGCCGCGCCCGAAGCCGCGGGCAAGGCCTGACCATGGGCTGTCGGTGACATAGAGCAGCCAATCGTCCACGCGAAAGTCGTCGTGGAACCAGATCGCATGGTCGAGGCTGGCGGCCTTGACCTGGCCCAGATGGAAGCTGACCCCGTGCGGCTGGATGGCCGTGGCCAGCAGCTGGAAATCGCTGGCATAGGCGAGCACCGCGCGGTGGATTGGCGGATTGTCGGGCAGGGAGGCAACCGTGCGGAACCAGCAGTGGGCCACCGGTTCACGTTTGCCCGGCGATTGCCAGTTGCGCGGTTCCACCGAACGGATGTCGATCGGGCGCTGGCGCAGCATCAGGTCGCGCAGCGGGCCTTCGGGCAGTTCCTTGCCCACGCGCTGGCGGATCAGCGCATCGGGTTCCAGATCTTCGGGCGGCGGCACGTCGGGCATCTGGGCATATTGGTGCCCCGGCCCTTCCTGCGGTTTCTGGTAAGATGCGATCAGGTTCAGCACCGGCACGCCCTGCTGGCTGGCAACGACCCGGCGATTGGAAAAACTGCGCCCGTCCAGATCGCGTTTCACGCGATATTCCACCGGATGTTCTTCCGTGGCGGAACGCAGGAAATAGGCGTGCAGCGAATGGGCGTGGCGATCGTCCGGGATGGTGCGGCGCGCGGCGCCCAGCGCCTGCGCAATCACCTGCCCGCCAAAGACGCGGCCCGTGCCACCCTTTTGCCGGTGGCCGATGAAACGGTCCCCGCCGTGCTGATCGAGATCGAGCAGCAGCACCAGCTCTGCCACCAGTTCTTCCGGCGTCATGTGCAACGTGGTCGAAATGTCCATCGCCGCCAGCCATGCGCGGCAGCGGAGCAACAGTCAATAATCACGGGGGATTGATCGCGTTTCCCATGCGGCCAGCGCGCGGAACAACAGGCGGCGGACCGGCCCGCCGGTGCCGACGTTGACGGCCGATATGGTGCGCCGTTCGCGCCAGAAATGGTCGATCATCGGGTGGTCGGCGGCGGCGCAGCTGTCGGCCCACTCGATCCCCGGCTGGCCCAGCAGTGCCAGATTTTCGCGTTGCAGCAGCACACCGGGGGAAAAGCGGGCGAAGGCTTCGTCGAACGCGGTCTTGAACGAAAACAGGCCCGGCGGGCAGCGGAAACTGGCGAGCATCGCCAGCGGCCTGCCATCCAGCCGGATTGCCAGCCGGTCCAGCCGCCCGCGCCGGCCTGCACCTTCCAGCGATTGCACGAACAGGCTTTGGGTGCGCGGGTCGCAGGCGAGTGCAGAGCCTGCCTCGCCTTTCCAACCGGCACGTTCGAGCGACAGGAACTCCTGTGTCCACATGGCCAACCCCTCGGCGTCAGCGAGGCGTTCCACCGTCAGCACGCCTTCTTCGGCAAGGCGGCGGTGCTGACGGCGCAGTTCCTTGCGCTTCTTCCCCGAAAGGGACTGATCGAGATAGTCTTCCGGCGGAAGGCTGGATTGCAGCATGGCGCGCTGTTCGCGCTGCACGGTGGCATGGGGGCGGGCGCTTGCGGCAAGGCAGGCTGCCAGCGCGTGCTGCACCGGCCCGCCTTCGGCCAGCCCCGGCAGATGGAGGAACAGCGCGGCGCGGTCCTGCGCTGCCGCCCATTCCAGCACATGGTCCCAGAACAGCATTTC
>JBDLVD010000045.1:0-12939 GCA_039804965.1 Pseudomonadota bacterium | reverse complement strand
GCCCACAGCAGCAACTGGATATCGTGCTGCTCGATGTCGGGGAATTTCGTGGAATTCTGCAGGATCGCGGTGACCGCATCCTTGGCCGTGCCCTTGACCGGTGCATAGAGATACCCGTCGCCCGCCGTCGGGCCGTGCGTTCCGGCGTGGAGGCAGTAACTTTGCCCGGTCCAGCCGAACCAGCCCTGCTGCAACACGAAGCTGCCTGCCCCTCCGCGCTGCAAACTGCCAAGGCTGCGCATCGCACCCGGCGGGGTGAAACCGTCCTTGGAAGGATCACCGAACACCGCGTCCGCAATGCTTGTGGAAATCGGCTGCGGCCCGTTGAACGCCTTGGCCAGCCCATCGCCCGGAACCGCCTTCAGCGCCCCGCCGACAATCCCGCCCAGCCCGCCAAACTGCGCCTGTGCCGCCGTGGCGAACAGACCACTGGCAAGCCCCGCTGCCGTGCCGATAAACGCCCTGCGATCCATGGAAGCCCCCCGTGCAATGAAGGCCTCGATTTAAGTGAAATTACGCTATTTGTCGAGCATCCGGCTCCACCGAAACAGGATCAGGGTGATAGGCGAGCGAGCAAATTCGCCCTGCCCGCTCCAGCATCACAGTGGCAGGTTGTCGTGCTTCTTCCACGGGTTTTCCAGCCGCTTGCCGCGCAGCTTTCGCAGCCCAAGCGCAATCCTGCGGCGGGTGGAATGCGGCATGATTACTTCATCGATATAGCCGCGCTGCGCCGCCACGAACGGGTTGGCGAAGCGATCTTCGTATTCCTTGACCTTCACCGCCTGTTCCTCGGGCGAAAGACCACGGAAGATGATTTCCACCGCGCCCTTTGCGCCCATCACTGCGATTTCTGCCGTGGGCCACGCATAGTTGAGATCGCCGCGCAGGTGCTTGGACGCCATGACGTCATAAGCACCGCCGTATGCCTTGCGGGTGATGACGGTGATTTTCGGCACGGTCGCTTCGGCATAGGCGAACAGCAGTTTCGCTCCGTGCTTGATGATCCCGCCATGTTCCTGCGCGGTGCCGGGCAGGAAGCCGGGCACGTCCACGAAGGTCAGGATCGGAATGCTGAAGGCATCGCAGAACCGGACAAAGCGCGCAGCCTTGCGGCTGGCGTTGATATCCAGCACGCCGGCCAGCACCATCGGCTGGTTGGCAACCACGCCCACGGTGCGCCCTTCCACCCGGCCGAACCCGGTAAGGATGTTGCCGCCATGGGCCGGCTGCACTTCAAAGAAATCGCCTTCGTCCAGCACTTTACGCACCAGTTCGTGCATATCGTACGGCTGGTTGGCATTGGCCGGGATCAGCGTGTCGAGGCTGTCTTCCAGCCGGTCCCACGGATCGCGGGTGGGCCGTTCGGGCACGCCGCTGCGGTTGTCGGCGGGCAGCAGGCTGATGAATTCGCGCGCGGCCAGCAGGGCTTCGATATCGTTGTCGAGTGCCAGATCGGCCACGCCCGTGCGCGTGGTGTGGGTAACCGCGCCGCCCAGCTCTTCCTGCGTGACCACTTCGTTCGTCACCGTTTTCACCACGTCGGGGCCGGTCACGAACATGTAACTGCTATCCTTCACCATGAAGATGAAGTCGGTCATCGCGGGGGAATAGACCGCCCCGCCCGCGCATGGCCCCATGATCAGCGAAAGCTGCGGGATCACGCCGCTGGCCAGCACGTTGCGCTGGAATACCTCGGCATAGCCAGCAAGACTGGCCACCCCTTCCTGAATGCGCGCGCCGCCGCTGTCATTCAGGCCAATGATCGGTGCGCCCACCTTCATCGCCATGTCCATCACCTTGCAGATCTTCTGCGCGTGGCGTTCTGAAAGGCTGCCGCCGAAGACGGTGAAATCCTGGCTGAACACGAACACCAGCCGCCCGTCGATGGTGCCGCTGCCGGTGACGACGCCATCACCGGGGATGCGTTGCGCCTCCATCCCGAAATCGGTGCAATTGTGTTCGACATACATGTCGAGTTCTTCGAAGCTGCCCTGATCGAGCAGCACGTCCAGCCGTTCACGCGCGGTCAGCTTGCCCTTGGCATGTTGCGCCGCGATGCGCGCTTCGCCGCCGCCCAGCTTTGCGCCTGCGCGGCGGCGTTCCAGTTCCGGTATGTTGGCGGACATGCGCTCTCCCTTGCAATGGCAGCAGGGGTAGAACGCGCAATGCCCGCCCGCAAGCTTACCGCATCAGCACCAGTTCTTCGGCCATGCTGGGGTGCAGCGCGACGGTGTTGTCGAAATCGGCCTTGGTCAGCCCGGCCTTGATGGCAATCGCCGCGCCTTGCAGGATTTCCGGGCTTTCCGGCCCGACCATATGCAGGCCCAGCACGCGGCCGCTGTCTTCGTCCACGACCATCCGGTACAATCCGCGTTCCGGCCGGTCGGAAAAGATGTTCTTCATCGGGCGGAAATCGCTGGAATAGACCTTCACGTGCGGGAACTGCGCGCGGGCCATTTCTTCCGTCATGCCCACGGCGGCCAGTGGCGGCTGGCTGAACACCGCGCTGGGGATGTGGTCATATTCCACGGTGCGCGGGTTGTTGCCGAACACGGTATCGGCAAAGGCGTGGCCTTCGCGGATAGCCACCGGGGTCAGCTGCACGCGGTCGGTCACGTCGCCCACGGCATAGATGCTGGGGCAACTGGTGCGGTTGTATTCATCCACCCGCACTTCGCCCTTCACGCCAAGGTCGATCCCGGCGTTTTCAAGGCCAAGGCCGGCGGTGTTGGGCTTGCGCCCGGTGGCGATCAGAACCTGATCGGCCACCAGCTTTTCCGTGCCGATATCGACCAGCAGCGATCCATCCGCCTGCCGTTCGACCGATGTCAGATGCGCATTCATGGCAAAGCTGATGCCGCGCGCTTCGACTATGCCTTGCAGCCGTTCCACGGTGGGCCGGTCATAACCGCGCAGGATCACGTCGCTGCGGTTGACCACCGTCACTTCGCTGCCCAGCGCATTGAACACGCCGGCAAATTCCATGGCGATATAGCCGCCGCCGACCACCACCAGCCGCTTGGGCTGCTGGTCGAGATGGAACACCTCGTTGGAACTGATGCACAGGTCCGCACCGGGAATTTCGGGCATCATCGGCCAGCCGCCGACCGCGACGAGGATATATTTCGCGGTCACTTCCCTGCCGCTCGCCAGCCGGACCGCATTCGGACCCGCCACGGTGGCGCGTTCCATGAACCGGTCCACCTTGTTGCTATCCAGCGTCTTGCCATAGAGGCCTTCCAGCCGATCGACATCGCGGGCGACGAAATCACGCAGCTTGCCCCAGTCGAAGCTGCGTTCGCCGATGGTCCAGCCGAAGGTTTCGGCATGGCCCAGCTCTTCGGCAAACATCGATCCATAGACCAGCATCTTCTTCGGCACGCAGCCGCGAATCACGCAGGTGCCACCAATGCGGAATTCTTCCGCCACGGCCACGCGCGCGCCGTGCGACGCGGCGATGCGGCTGGCGCGGACACCGCCGGAACCGGCACCGATGATGAAGAGGTCGTAATCGAATTGCGCCATAAGGATGCTCCCGTAACCCGCGCATATGGCGGCAGCGGGCGCGCTTGCCAATGGCACAACCGGCGCGCATCAGCTGCCACCCATGACCGCCATTCCCACTTTCCAGCCGCTGCGGAACCGCATTTTCCTGCTGATCGCATTGGGCAGCCTGCT
The DNA here is from genome assembly GCA_039804965.1 of Pseudomonadota bacterium. Lineage (GTDB taxonomy): Bacteria > Pseudomonadota > Alphaproteobacteria > Sphingomonadales > Sphingomonadaceae > Croceibacterium_C. The sequence continues at coordinate 9,261 of JBDLVD010000045.1, read as the reverse complement.
GTCGAATTTCGGCAATGCCATCGAATCGGTGGGGGCCGCGTGGCTGCTGACGGCGCGGGGCGCGCCTGCCGATATGATCGCGCTGGTGCAGACCGCCACCAACCTGCCGATCATGCTGCTGGCGCTGCCTGCAGGCGCATGGGCCGATATGTTCGACAAGCGCCGGATCATGCTGCTGGCGCAAACCGGGATGCTGCTGATCTCGATCGCGCTGGTGTTGCTGGCAACGGGCGGCACGGCCAGCAACGGATCGATCATCGCGCTGACAGCCCTGCTGACGGCGGGGGTCGCCTGCTTCAACCCGGCGCTGGCGGCATCCATCGGCGGGATTGTCCCGCGCGCGGAACTGGCCGCCGCAGTCACCCTGAACCTGCTGGCCTTCAATGTCGCGCGCAGCCTTGGCCCGGCGCTGGGTGGCGGGATCGTGGCGCTGGGCGGTTCGCAGGCCGCCTTTGCCGCCAATGCCCTCAGTTATCTGCTGGTGATCGTGGTGTTGTGGCGCTGGAAGCCGGCTGCCGCTCCGGCGAAGGAACGCGCCCGCCTGCTGCCGGTGATCGCGCAAGGGTTCCGCTTCGCCATGCATTCAGGACCGATCCGCACGATCATGCTGCGGGCCTTCACCTTCACCTGCACCGGCGCTGCCGCATGGGCGCTGATGCCGCTGGTGTCGCAGGATCTGCTGGGGGCGAAATCGCAGGTTTACGGCCTGCTGCTCGGCGCGCTGGGCGCAGGGGCCGTGATCGGCGCGCTGACCAGCACTTGGTTCCGTGCGCGGGCATCGGCGGAAGTCATCATCCGCAGCGCCGGGATCACCTATGGCCTTGCCTGCCTGCTGGTATCCATCAACCCCGGCCTGCCCGCGATGCTGGCTCTGCTGGTGCTGGCCGGCGCCGGCTGGGTGCAGGCACTGTCGGGCTTTTCAGTGGCGGGCCAGCTGTGGTCCCCGCGTGAAATCGTCGGGCGGATGGTGGCGATGGTCAGCAGCCTGACCTTCGGCGGCATCGCCGTGGGCAGCTGGCTGTGGGGCCATTTCGCGCAAAGCCACGGCGTGGCGGCGGCCCTGATGGCCAGCGGCGCAGGCATGGTGCTGCTGCCGCTGATCGGCCTGCTGCTGCCAATGCCTGCCCACGAAGGCCCGCGCGAAGGCTGACCTGACAACAAAAAAGGGGGAAGCCAGCGGCCTCCCCCCAAATTGATCGGTCGTGATCGCGGCGTGATCAGCCTTGCGGTCCGCGACCGCCGCCACCGCCGGGACGACCGCCACGGCCACCACCACCGCCGGGGCGACCGCCACGGCCACCGCCGTTGCCACCGGGACGGCCACCACGGCCACCGCCATTGCCGCCGCCTTGGGCCACGCGGCGATCACCACCGCCGCTGACGCGTTCGACACGCACTTCACCGCGCGCATCCTTCTGCGCTTCGGTGCGCGGATCGCGGCGCGGGGGCTGGCCCCGGCCCTTGGGCGCACCACGCGGAGCGGGGCGCGGGCCGCGCACAGGTTCGTGATACTTGGCCACGATTTCCACTTCGGCGCGCAGGTTTTCCGGCAGCGGCACCTGATCCAGGCTGACCTTGGTCAGTTTCTGGATATCGCGCAGGTAATCGCGTTCGTCCTGCGCGCAGAAGCTGATCGCCACGCCTTCACGCCCGGCGCGCGCGGTGCGGCCGATGCGGTGGACGTACTGTTCAGCCACGTTGGGCAGTTCGAAATTGATCACATGGCTGACGCCGGAAACATCGATGCCGCGTGCGGCGATGTCGGTCGCCACCAGCACCTTGCAGGTGCCGGACTTGAATTCTTCCAGCGCCCGTTCGCGCTGCGGCTGGCTCTTGTTGCCGTGGATCGCGTTGGAACGGAAACCGGCCTGTTCCAGCTTCTTCACCACGCGGTCCGCACCGTGTTTGGTGCGGGTGAACACCAGCACCCGGTCCATTTCGCCGGCCTTGAAGCCATCGCGCAGCACCACCGAAAGCAGCGCCTGCTTTTCGGACTGGCCGATGAAGCACACATACTGTTCCACGCGTTCCGCCGTGGTCGATGCCGGGGCCACCGAAACCTGCGCCGGATCGGTCAGGTACTGTCCGGCCAGATCCTTGATCGCCTTGGGCATGGTGGCAGAGAAGAACAGCGTCTGGCGGACCTTGGGGATCATCCGCACGATCGCCTTCAGCGCATGGATGAAGCCGAGGTCCATCATCTGGTCCGCTTCGTCCAGAACGAGGATTTCGACCGAGCCGAGATCAAGCGCGTTCTGTTCGCACAGGTCGACAAGGCGGCCCGGCGTGGCGATCAGGATATCGACGCCGCGCGCCACTTCCTGCCGGTTGCGGTTGACGGAAGTGCCGCCGAACACGGTCACGACCTTGAGGTGCGAAAAATGCCCGTATTCGCGCGCACTGTCGGCAATCTGGCCGGCCAGTTCGCGCGTCGGCGCCAGCACCAGCATACGGCAGGTGCGCGGCTTGGGCCGCTTGTCCGCAGCCACCAGCCGGTCAATCGACGGCAGGATGAAAGCGGCCGTCTTGCCGGTGCCGGTCTGGGCAATGCCCAGCAGATCGCGGCCGGCAAGCACCAGCGGAATGGATTGCTGCTGGATCGGGGTGGGCGTTTCATAGCCCTTCAGCTCCAGCGACTGGAGAACGGGCTGCGACAGCCCGAGACTTTCGAATGTCATGGTATCAAATGCTCGCAATATATGCGGCAGCGCGTGCCAGAACGGACGCACTGCGGCGGGTTCTGAACGACCCGCGTGAAAGGGAAGCCCTAAGGTAAGAACCGAAACGCGGCCGGGGCGGGTTACCGCCAGTTCACGCTGCCAAGCGTCTCGATGGCGCTGCCTTTGTTCGCAACTGCGGAAAAAGTCAATCAAATTGGGACCGGCGGATTCCGGGTGGGCACCGCCGCCCATCCGGAATGCACCGATCAGGCCAACCCTGCTGCCGCAAGCAAGGCGGTGGTGCTGGCATCGAATGCCGCGTCCCCGCTTTCGATGGCGTTGGCGATTTCCTTGCCCAGTTCCACGCCAAACTGGTCGAACGGATTGATCCCCATCAGCACCGCATTGGCGAACGTGCGATGTTCGTGGAACGCGATCAGCGCACCCAGCGTCGCCGGGTCCAAATCATCGACCAGAATGGTGGTGCTGGGCCGGTTGCCGGAATAGGCACGCGCCGGATCGGCGCTGTCCTTCCCGGCCAGCAAGGCCGCCCCTTGGGCAAAACAGTTCATCAGCAGGATGCGGTGGTGCGCCGGGTCCAGATCATCGCCCGGGGCGATGCTGGCGATGAAATCCACCGGCACCAGATGGGTGCCCTGATGCAGCAACTGGAACACCGCGTGCTGGGCATCCGTGCCCACCCCGCCCCATGTGATCGGCGCCGTCGGGCCGGCCACGGGCTGCCCGTCTGCCGTCACGCTCTTGCCGTTGGATTCCATTTCCAGTTGCTGGAGATAGTCGGGAAACAGGCCCAGCCGTTCGTCGTAAGCGAACACCGCGCGCGTTTCGGCGCCCATCAGGCGCGTATAGAGCAGATCGGCAAAGGCCGCGCGCAACGGCAGGTTATCGCGCCCGTCGGTATCGCGAAAATGTCGGTCCACCGTGGCCGCGCCTTCCAGCATGGCAGCGAAGTCTTCCCAGCCGGTGGCCATCGCGATGGGAAAGCCGATCGAAGACCACAGCGAATATCGCCCGCCCACGCTTTGCGCGAACGGCAGGATGCGGGTTTCGTCCACGCCCCATTCCACCGCCTTTTCCGGCTGGGCCGTCAGCGCGATGACGCGGCCATAAGGATCGTCCACGCCATTATCGCTGAACCACTTCAACACGCTGTACGCATTGGTCATGGTTTCGATGGTGGTGAACGTCTTGGATGCCACGGCCAGCAAGGTGGTCTGCGGATCGCAGGCATCGAAAGCTGCCTCCAGCGCCACGCCATCGACGTTCGACACCACATGCACGTCCACCTGCGGCAGAATGCGCGCCAGCGCGTCGACCGCCAGCGCCGGGCCGAGCGCCGATCCGCCGATGCCGACATGGATCAGGTGCTTCACATCGCCCAGTGCGCCTTCGTGGATCGCATCAACCAGCAGGCGCATCCGTTCCAGCAGCGCGGCGGCTTCTTCCACGCTGGCATCCTTGCCTACGCCGCGCAGCGCGGGATGTTCGGCAGGCCGTTGCTCGGTCACGTTGACCACTTCACCCGCAAACAGCCGCGCGCGCTGTTCGGCAAAGCCGGCGGCCTGCGCCAGCTGTTCGAACCCGGCGATCAGGTCATCGGTCAGGTGCGTTTTGGACCAGTCGAACAGCACCCCGCCTTCGGGCAGGTCCAACCGGGTCGACAGCTTGCCCACGCGGTTCGCATCGGCGGCGAACAGATCCTTCAGCGTGGCATTGGGCAAGCTGGCCAGCTTGCTCCACGCGGCTGCGATGGCGTCGCTCATGATCGGATCGTCCCCAAATGTTATGATCGCGGCAGTGATCGGCAGGGCTAAGCGTTCGGCCCCGCTTTGGGAACCCGATTCTGCCCGGAAATATCTGCCCGGAAATACAGGGGATCCCCCTATTTCGCAGTGCCGAATTCCGGCCCGCCAACCGTGCCGGCGGGTGATGACGCCGGTCGATCCGTGTGGGCGGAAGTAGAACCGTCCTTGACGCTGGCCCTTCTGCCGAACACATCCGCGAACATGAGCGACACCAACTCCGCAAATCAGGCGCACAGCGCCGTGTCCCAGCCTGCATCCGGCGATGCCAAGCCATCCGGGCAGACCAAGGACGAAGGCAGTTTCCTGTGGTTTCTGGTGAAGCTGGTGGTGGTGGTGCTGATTTTCCGCACCTTCGTCTTTTCCAGTTTTTCGATCCCCAGCGAATCGATGATGCCGCGGCTGCTGGTCGGCGATTACCTGTTCGCGGCGAAGTGGCCCTATGGCTATTCCCGCGCTTCGGTTCCTTTCGACCTGCCGCTGATCCCGGGCGACGCGCTGCGGGGCCTGCCTGCGCGGGGCGACGTGGTGATCTTCAAGCACCCGGTGGACCGCACCGATTACGTCAAGCGCGTGATCGGCCTGCCCGGCGAAACGATCCAGTTGGTCAACGGCGTGGTGCATATCGATGGCGTGCCGGTGAAGAAGGAAAAGGTGGCCGATTTCGTCCAGCCGATCTCGGCAGAAGGCGGCTGCTTCTCGGTTGAATTCACCGTGCGGCAAACCGATGGCAGCTTTGCCTGCCGTTACCCGCGCTATCGCGAAACGCTGCCCAACGGCGTGGTGCATTATACCCTCGACATAGGTCTGACACTGCAGGACACCACCCAACCTGTCGTCGTACCGGAAGGTCGCCTGTTCCTGATGGGCGATAACCGCGACAACTCGCTCGACAGCCGCTTCCCTGCAGAGGCTGGCCGGGGCGTTGGGCTGGTCCCGGTCGAAAACCTCGTCGGCCGGGCGGGCGTGATGTTCTTTTCCACCGATGGCAGCGCCGAATGGCTGAAGCCGTGGACGTGGTTCACCGCCGCCCGCTGGAACCGCATCGGGAAAAGCATCTGATGCTGGCCGAAACGCGGGCCTGGCTGGAAAAGCTGGGCTTCCAGATCGCGGACGCATCGTTGTGGATGCAGGCGCTGACCCACGGCAGCACAGGCGAAAAGCGCGATTACCAGCGGCTGGAATTCCTGGGTGACCGGGTGCTGGGCATGGCCATTGCAGAATGGCTTTACCAGCGCGGCACCGGCAGTGAAGGCGAACTGGCGCAGCGGCTCAATGCACTGGTCAATCGCGGCACCTGCGCCCAGATCGCACGCGACATCGGCGCCCCGCCCCATCTGCGGCTGGGAAAGCAGGCGCGTGACGATGGCGCAGCAGACAGCGACAACGTGCTGGGTGATGTGATGGAAGCGCTGCTGGGCGCCAGCTTCATCGAAACCGGGTTCGACGCCACGCGCGACATTGTCCGCCGTTTGTGGCAGGAAGCGGTGGAAGGCCATGCCGGCCGGGCCAAGCATCCGAAAAGCGCATTGCAGGAATGGGCCGCCGGCAACCGCCGCAAGCCCCCGGAATATGCCGTGGTGGATCGCAGCGGGCCGGACCACGCCGCCCGCTTCACCGTGCGCGTCAGCGTGCATCGGGTGGGCGAAGTGGATGCCACGGCCGGCAGCAAGCAGGAGGCGGAGACCGAAGCGGCCCGCCTGTTCATGGAGCGATTTGGTTGAATTCTGACAACACACTGCCTTCCGCCAACGGCCAGCATTGCGGCGTAGTGGCCGTGATCGGCGCGCCCAACGCGGGCAAGAGCACGCTGGTCAACCAGTTGGTCGGCCAGAAGGTCGCCATCACTTCTGCCAAGGCACAGACCACCCGCACGCGGCTGCTGGGGCTGGCACTGGAAGGGCAGACGCAGATCATTCTGGCAGATACGCCCGGTATCTTTGAACCGCGCCGGCGGCTGGACCGCGCGATGGTCAGCGCCGCATGGGAAGGCGCGAAGGAAAGCGATGCCATCCTGCTGGTGGTGGACCCTATCAAGCAGCGCAAGCACGAGCTTTACCCCCTGCTCGATGCGCTGAAGGACCGCCCGGAACGCAAGCTGCTGGCACTGAACAAGGTCGACGCATCGGCCAAGGAACCGCTGCTGGCGCTGGCGCAGGATCTGACCGGCAAGGTTTCGTTCGACGAAGTGTTCTTCATCTCCGCCCTGACCGGGGATGGCGTGCCGGAACTGAAGGCCCATCTGGCCGGGCTGATGCCGGAAAGCCCGTGGCATTACCCCGAAGATCAGGTGTCGGACGCCAGTGAACGGCTGCTGGCCACGGAAGTGACCCGCGAACAGCTCTATCGCCAGCTGCACGAAGAACTGCCCTATGACAGCGCCGTGCGCCCCGAAAGCTACGAAGTGCGCAAGGACGGCAGCGTCGAAATCCACCAGCAGATCGTGATCGGGCGCGACAGCCAGAAGAGCATCGTGCTGGGCAAGCGCGGCGCGCGCATCAAGGCTATCGGCGAAGCGGCACGCGCGGAACTGGCCGAAATCCTCGGCGTGAAGGTGCACCTGTTCCTGCACGTCAAAGTGGTCGAAAACTGGTCGGACAGCCGTGAAATCTATGAAGAAATCGGGCTGGACTGGGTGAAATGAAGGCCGGCGGCATTCTGGCGCTTGCCGGATTGCTGGCGGGCTGCGCCCACGTTCCGCCGATCTCTCCGGGCGCGGAATATGTTGCGCTCGGCAGCTCCTATGCAGCTGGAACGGGCATGGGCGGAATCAAGCCCGGCACGCCCGAACGCTGCCAGCGCAGCCCGCTGAACTATGCAACGCTGCTGGCCGCCGGTTTGCACCTGCGGCTGGTCGACGCATCATGCGGCGGGGCAATGACCGCGCATCTGCTGGGGCCATGGAATGAATTGCCGCCGCAACTGGATGCCCTGACGCCGCAGACGCGGCTTGTCACCATCACTGGTGCGGGCAACGACATCGGCTTCGTCCGCAATCTGGCGGCCAGCGCTTGCGCACAGGGCACAGCGGGCTGCCCCGCCCGACTCGATCCCGTCGAAGCGGATTGGCGGGCAGTTGAACTGGCTCTGCAACAGGTTGTGGACCGGATACGGGAACGCGCGCCATCGGCCCGCATCGTGTTCGTCGATTATGTCACCTTGATCCCGGCGCACGGCACCTGCGCCGCGCTGGGGATGTCTACTGGCGATGCCGACACGGCACGCACGGTGGCAAAACGGCTGGCGGCCGTGACTGCGCGCGTCGCTCACCACAATGGTGCCGATCTGATCGCGGCAAGCCGCCTGTCAGCCAGCCACACCCCTTGCGATCCGGTGCCATGGAGCATGGGGGCGCCGGGCAGCGCCAGCAGCACGCCGTGGCATCCCAATGCCGCCGGACATGCTGCCATCGCGGCGGAACTGGAACGGCTGCTGGCCGGGCGAACCTAGTCCGCGCGCAGGCTGGCCATCGTGCCGCCTGACTTGGTGACGCTGCGGAACCGGGCAAGGCTGCACAGCGCCGCCACCACAGCCAGTGCGCAGGCGACGAACATCGGCACCGGGCCAAGCCCCGCCCCAGCGGACAGCAAGATCCCCACCACCACCGCCGCCATCGTCTGCCCCAGCAGCCGTGAAGTGGACAGCAAGCCGCCCGCCGCCGCCGCCCGATCGCGCGGGGCCTGCCCGATCAGCAGGCGCGAATTGGGAGCGAAGAACAGGCCGAAACCCAGCGCAGCCAGCGCCAGCCGCCAGCCGATGCCGAAAGGCGTCACATTTGCGGGCATGAAACCCATCAGCAGCAGGGCCACGATGGCGATGGCCATGCCGGTAACGCCCAGCTTGGTCGGGGCCACACGGTCGCTCAGCCAGCCTGCGGCAGGTGAAACGAACAGCATCGTCAGCGGGAACGGCAGCAGCAGCAGGCCGGCCTGCTGCGGGGCGTATCCCATCGCCACCTGCAATCGGAACGGCAGCGACAGCATCAAGGCGCTGGAAGATACAAAGCACGCCACCGCCGCCAATGCCGACAGGCCCAGCACGGGCCGCGCCAGCAGGTCCACCGGCACCACCGGGGCGATGCGCGGGCGTTCGCGCCGCACCAGCATCACCGCCGAAGCAATGCCCGCCACCACGATTGCCGCCCCTGCCCAGCCATCGCTGTGTGTTGCCACCTGCAACCCGCCGATCAGCATCAGCATGGTCAGCGCGCTCCAGATGCCGCTGATCCATTCCGGCTCGCGGTTGATGGGGGCGGGTTCGGGCAAGGCCCGGCCCAGCAGCAGCGACACGATCGCCAGCGGGGCCGCCGCCACGAACACCCATTGCCACGGCGCATGGCCCACGATGTACCCGCCCAGCGTGGGGGCCATCGCGGCAGAGGACGCAACGATGACGCTGTTCACCCCCATACCGGTGCCCAGCTTCGCCGCAGGGTATATCTGCCGCACCATCGCCGCCGAAACACTCAGCGCCATGCCCGCGCCAACCGCCTGCAAGGCCCGCAGCAGCAACAGCACCGCCAATCCATTGGCGAACAGGCACAACGCGCTGGACACCATGAACAGCAATTGCCCCAACTGATACAACCTGCGGTGGCCGATCCGGTCACCAAGGCTGGCAAAAGGGAGCAGCACCATCACCAGAACCAGTTGATATACGGTGACAACATTGGTTATCAGCGCATTGTTAACACTGATATCCTTCGCAATTGTCGGCAAGGCGACATTGGCAATCGCGCCATCCAGCACCAGCAGTGCCGTGCCAAAACTGATCGCCGC
>JBDLVD010000044.1:0-13141 GCA_039804965.1 Pseudomonadota bacterium | reverse complement strand
CAGGCGATATGCGGCGGTATCGCCCGTCAGCGGGCCGGTCAGCGATCCGCGCGCCTGCAGGTAATTGCGTTCGCCGTAACTGATCTCCGCCGCCGCGGCGGTGGTGAATTGCGGTGCGCGGCTGGTGATGTTGATCGCGCCGGCGGTGGTGTTCTTTCCGAACAGCGTGCCTTGCGGCCCGCGCAGCACTTCCACCCGTTCGATGTCCGAAAAATCGAACGCGGCGGTTGCCGGGCGCGCGTGGTAAACGCCATCGACATAGAACCCGACGCCCGGTTCCAGCCCGTCATTCGCCTGACTGACGGCCACCACGCTGGACCCCAGCCCGCGCAGGGTGAAGGCGGTGTTGCGCGGGTTGGCGGAAGAATAGTTCAGCGCCGGCACCAGCGCGGCCAGCCCTTGCGTGTTGACCGTGTCAGATTGCGCCAGCCAGTCACCATCCAGCACGCTCAGCGCCGCCGGCACGTCCTGTGCGTTTTCTTCACGCTGGCGGGCAGTGACGATGATCGGGGTGGCGGCAGTGCCATCATCTTCCGCCAGCGCCGGCGTGGCGGGAACGGCGGCGGCAGCAGCCAGCAGCAGGCCAACCGGCCCGGCAAAACGGTTACGATGCATGAAAATTCCCTGTTCGAGTCGCTATATCCTGCCGTATATAGCTATCGATCAATCTCGCAAGCAGGTGCGAGGAATTGGGCGCGCATCTGCCCGGTATCCGCCAGCAAAAAGGGCGCCCGGTTTCCCGGACGCCCCCTTTGTTACGGCAACTGATCGGATGGATCAGGCGCTGTAGTACATGTCGAATTCGACAGCCGACGGCGTGGTTTCCCAGCGCATCACTTCCGGCCACTTCAGTTCGATGTAGGCTTCGATCTGGTCCTTCGTGAACACGCCGCCGTTGAGCAGGTATTCATGATCGGCTTCGAGCGATTCCAGAGCTTCGCGCAGCGAACCGCACACGGTCGGCACGGCGGCCAGTTCGGCCGGCGGCAGATCGTACAGGTTCTTGTCCATGGCTTCGCCCGGGTGGATCTTGTTACGGATACCATCGAGGCCGGCCATCAGCAGCGAAGCGTAGCACAGGTACGGGTTCGCCATCGCATCGGGGAAGCGGAATTCCACGCGCTTGGCCTTTTCGCCTGCACCGTAAGGAATACGGCAGGAAGCCGAACGGTTGCGCGCCGAATAGGCGAGCAGCACAGGAGCTTCATAACCCGGCACCAGACGCTTGTAGCTGTTGGTGGTGGGGTTGGTGAACGCGTTCAGCGCCTTGGCATGCTTGATCACGCCGCCGATGAAGTACAGGCACATGTCGGACAGACCGGCATAGCCGTTGCCTGCGAACAGCGGCTTGCCGCCGTCCCAGATCGAGATGTGCGTGTGCATCCCCGATCCGTTGTCCTTCATGATCGGCTTCGGCATGAACGTGGCGGTCTTGCCATATGCCTGCGCGACCTGATGCACGACGTACTTGTACACCTGCATGCGGTCGGCCGTCTGCACCAGGGTGCCGAAGGTCAGGCCGAGTTCGTGCTGGGCGGACGCCACTTCGTGGTGATGCTTGTCGCACGGCAGGCCCATTTCGATCATGGTCGAAACCATTTCGGCGCGGACGTCCACCAGGCTGTCGACCGGAGCGACGGGGAAATAGCCGCCCTTGGCGCGCGGACGGTGGGCAAGGTTGCCGCCTTCATATTCGCGGTTGCCGTTGGTCGGCAGTTCGATGTCATCGATCTTGAAGCCGTTGCCATCGTAGCCGTCGTAGAAGCGCACATCGTCAAAGACGAAGAATTCGGCTTCCGGGCCGACGTAGACGGTGTCACCGATGCCGGTCGACTTGACGAAGGCTTCGGCGCGCTTGGCGGTCGAACGCGGGTCGCGGGCGTAGAGTTCGCCGGTCGACGGTTCCACGATGTCGCAGCACACGATCAGCATCGGCGTGGCGCTGAACGGATCGACATAGACCGCGTCCAGATCCGGCTTCAGGATCATGTCGGATTCGTTGATTGCCTTCCAGCCTTCGATCGACGAACCGTCGAACATCAGGCCTTCTTCCAGCTCGTCTTCGCCAAGCAGGCCGGCAACCATGGTCAGGTGCTGCCACTTGCCCTTGGGATCGGTGAAGCGCAGATCGACCCACTCGATCTCTTCATCCTTGATCCGCTTCACGATGTCCTTTGCACTGGCCATGGTAATCCTTCCTTAGAAACAGGGTTATGTTCGGTCAGCCTGCCAACGTGACAGGCGGAATGGGTTCAGATTGCGGAATCGTCCTTTTCGCCGGTGCGGATGCGCAACGCGGATTCGATGTTGGACACGAAAATCTTGCCGTCGCCGATGCGGCCGGTCTGCGCGGCGGCGGCGATGGCTTCCACCACCTTGTCGGCCAGATCGTCGGGAACGACGATTTCCAGCTTCGCCTTGGGCAGGAAATCCACGACGTATTCAGCGCCGCGATACAGTTCGGTGTGGCCCTTCTGGCGGCCAAAGCCCTTGGCTTCGGTCACGGTGATGCCGGAAACGCCCACTTCGTGCAGTGCTTCCTTCACCTCGTCCAGCTTGAACGGCTTGATGATCGCTTCGATCTTTTTCACGTGACCCCTGCCGGCTGGCCCGGCGCAGGAATGGCCGGGCAGTTCACACCAACCCTCGCACGGTACTTCAAGAATCGTGCCAAGGCGCGTGGCACGGGGTTAGACAATACCGCAGCCCGGCGAAAGTGGGGATTCGCACCATCCGTGCGGGAACCAACAGCTTTACAGAACATTTTTGCGGCGAACCGATGACAGGCTTTGCCTAAATATCAGGCATCTGCTGCCCGATATTTAGGCATCAAAGCTGGAGGCCTGCCGTTTCTGGCAATCCGGCCATCAGGTTCAGGCTCTGCACCGCTGCTCCGCTGGCGCCTTTGCCCAGATTGTCGAGCATTGCGATCAGCCGCGCCTGCGTGCCATCCGCATTGGCGAAGACGAACAGGTCCAGCCCGTCGCGCGGGGCCGTCTGGCGGCGCAGCAACAGTTCGCCGTCCGCCGGTTCCGCGCCCATGCGCACGATCGTGCTGCCGGCATAGAAACGCGCCAGTTCCGCGCGCAAGGCATCGGCATCGGCGGCACCCGGCATCGCCACGAGCGGAAGCGGAATTTCCACCACCATGCCGCGATGGGCCGGGATCACCGCCGGGGTGAACAGGGGTTCGATCGTCAGCCCGCAACGGACCTGCATTTCGGGCACGTGCTTGTGCCCCAGCGCCAGCGCATAGCTGCGCCATGCAATGTCCTGATCCGCTTCAAACCGCGCGATCAGCGCCTTGCCGCCGCCGGAATATCCGGACACGGCGTTGCAGGTATAGGGCCAGTCAGCCGGCAGCAGGCCTGCGCGCACCAGCGGGGCCAGCAGCGCGATGAACCCGGTGGAATAGCAGCCCGGATTGGACACGCGCGCAGCATTGGCCACGGCATCGCGTCCGGAAACTTCGGGGAAACCGAACACCCAGCCGGGCGCGGTGCGGTGTGCGCTCGATGCATCGATGATGCGCGTCTTCGATCCGGCATCGACCAGTGCCACCGCTTCGCGCGCGGCATCGTCGGGCAGGCACAGGATCGCGAAATCGGCGCTGTTCAGCGCATCGCGGCGGGCGGCAGCATCTTTGCGCCGCGCTTCGTCCAGCGTGACGAGTGTGAATTCGGAGCGGCCCGCCAGCCGGTCGGCGATTTCCAGACCGGTGGTGCCGACCGCACCATCGATGAAGACGCTGTGGGCCATCAGGCCACCGGCTCCAGCCGGTCGAGATGGATATAGCCACTCGGCCCTTCAAGCGAGAGGCAGCCCCAGGCATAGCCGGAGATGATGTCCAGCACTTCGAAGCTGTCACCTTCCATCAGCACGCACAGTTCCTGCGCGTCCGCCGCCGGATTGGCCACCAGCGATGCGCCGCCGGGCATCACGGTGCGCGGCTGCGGCACGGCATAATGCGGCACGAAATAGCGCCCGGCCAAGCCGATGTGCGCGATGTCACCGCGCAACGGAACGCCCGGCGCAGGCTTTTCTACCGGGCCGGCAAGGGCATAGGATCCCTGCGGGTGGCCGGTTGCATCGGTATGTTCGGCGGCAGTGCTCAACGTATGTTCCCGGTCTGTGGCGGCATGATCGCCCGGCGCGATTAGACGGGCGCGGCCCCCCTTACAAGCGCGGGCTAGCCCCAAGCGGGCATCAGGCTGCCGTTTACCGTCAGCCGTATCGCTGTTGCACCATGCGGAAGGCCGCCCGCAGACCCAGCGCATCGCCGCCCTTGGGCCGCCCCGGCTTGGCCGTGGGCCGCCATGCGAACGTATCGAAATGCGCCCAGTCCACGCCATCTTCCACGAACCGGTCGAGGAACAGCGCGGCCACGCTGGCCCCGGCATAGCCGTTGGTGTGGCTGTTGTTGATATCGGCGATGTCGCTTTTCAGCCATTCGCGCCACGGATCGTGCAGCGGCAGGCGCCAGCATGCATCGTCGCGGGCGATGCCGGCTTGCAGCAGTTCGTCCGCCGTTTCGTCGCGCCGGGTGAACAGCGCTGGCAGGTCCGGCCCCACGGCCACCCGCGCGGCGCCGGTCAGGGTGGCGAAATCGATCACCAGCTGCGGCTGTTCCTCGCACGCGCGGGCCAGCGCATCGCCCAGCACCAGCCGCCCTTCGGCGTCAGTATTGCCAATTTCCACGGTCACGCCCTTGCGGCTGCGCAGCACGTCGCCGGGGCGGAAGCTGTTGCCCGAAATGGCATTTTCCACCGCCGGCACCAGGCAGTGCAGGCGCACTTTCAGCCCGGCACCCATGATCAGATCCGCCAGCGCAAGCGCATGGGCCGCGCCGCCCATGTCCTTCTTCATCAGCAACATGCCGTTGGCGGGCTTGATGTCCAGCCCGCCCGAATCGAAGCACACGCCCTTGCCGACCACGGCCAGCACGGGCGCATTTTCATCGCCCCATGTCAGGTGGATCATGCGCGGAGCGTGATGGCGCGTGGCTGCGCGGCCGACGGCGTGGACCATCGGGAATTCCTGTTCCAGCGCATCGCCCTTGGTCACGTGCAGGCGGGCGTGGTGGCGCTTGGCCAGCCGTTCCGCCTCTGCCTCCAGCGCGGCGGGGCCCATGTCTTCCGCCGGGGTGTTGACCAGATCGCGCACGAAATTGACCGCCGTCGCTTCCGCCACAGCCGCGCCGATGGCCTTCACGTCCTTCGTCAGCAGAATGCGCGGGCCTTCGGCGTCGGCATCATCGATATAGCGGGTGAAGCGGTATTGCGCGGTCTGCCAGCCGTGCAGGGTGGGGCCGGTTTCCAGTTCGCCGGCAAGGCGATAGGTGCCTGCCGGCAGCACTTCGGCCAGTTTGGCCAGGCACCAGCTGGACAGGCTGGCCGGATTGGCCACTCCGCCCACGGCAAACCATCCTTCGCCACTGGGGACGATCGCGGTCTGGTATCCGCCGCCGGTGAATTTCTGCGCCGCCAGCGCGGCACGTTGCGGGCCGCTGAGGGTTTTCGCAAAGGCGTCGAAAGTGGCCTTGGACACAAGGTGGATGGGAACCGCGTCCTGCCCGCGATCCGGCTGGATAAGTTCTTCGTTGATGGTCATAAGCTGTGGCTTGCCCTTTCGCGCGTGATTTGGGAAGGCGCAGGTGATGGTGCGATTAGTTTCCGTTGTGGCATTGGCGGTTCTGGCCACGGCTTGCGATCCGCAGGCTGGCGGCTCCAGTGCGGCCACGCCCACACCCGGCACCACCGCCACGCCGCCGCCTGCCCCGGCGGCGCCGCCCACGCCAAGCGATGTCGCCAGCAGCGATACGGGTAATGCGGACGGTGGCAGTGCCACGGCAATCGCCACCTCGCGCGTCAACGGCGCGCTGTCCGTGAAGGAAGAAACGGACGATTACATCTTTGAATATGCATATCCTTCCGCCGCCGGATCGATCGACGCGCTGGGCGATCTGCTGGATGCGCGGATGGAAAAGACGCGGGCCGAACTGGCCCGCGATTCGGCCAAGGCGCGGGCCGAAGCGCGGGGAGACGGGTTCCCGTACAACAAGCATTCGTATGAAGGCACCTGGACGCTGGTGGCCAACCTTCCCGGTTTCGTCAGCCTGAGCGAACAGTTCGCCACCTATACCGGCGGGGCGCATGGCAATTACGGCGTCGAATCGCTGGTGTGGGACAAGCAGGCAGCGCGCGCGATGCGGGCGATCGATCTGTTTACGTCCCCTGCCGCGCTGGAACAGGCGCTGGGCCAGCGGTTCTGCACGGGGTTGGACAAGGAACGGCGCAGGAAGGGCATCGAACGGCCCAAGGATGGCGACGGCGTATTCCCCGCCTGCCCGAAGATCGATGAACTGACGGTGCTGGTCGGCTCCACCGACAAGCGGCACTTCAACCGCGTGACGCTCTATGCCGGGCCCTATGTCGCGGGTGCCTATGCCGAAGGCGACTATCAGGTGCATCTGGACGTGGACCGGAAAATCCGCGCCGCGGTGAAGCCCGCATACCGTGACAGCTTCCGCGCTAGGAATTGAGCGCCAGCATCGCTACATCCACGCGATGATCGAATATCAGCACGTTACCGCCGAAGAAACCGTCTATCGCGACGGCACCATCAAGCTGCATGGCCCCGAAGCCTTCGAAGGGATGCGCAAGGCCGGGCGGCTGGCGGCGCAGATCCTCGACGCGCTGGCGCCGATGGTGCAGCCGGGCGTCACCACCGAGGAACTGGACCGCGTGGTGCGCGAAATGACGCTGGATGGCGGCGCGGTTCCGGCCACGCTCGGCTATCGCGGATACACCCACAGCTGCTGCATCTCGATCAACCACGTGGTGTGCCACGGCATCCCGTCGAACAAGCAGCTGAAGGACGGCGATATCGTCAACATCGACGTCACCCCGCTGCTCGATGGCTGGCACGGTGACAGCAGCCGGATGTATCTGGTGGGCGACGTGCCGTTGAAAGCGCGGCGGCTGGTGGACGTGACTTACGAATGCCTGATGATCGGCATCGATCAGGTGCGCCCCGGCGCACGGCTGGGCGATATCGGCGCGGCCATTCAGGCCCATGCGGAACAGTTCCGTTATGGCGTGGTGCGCGAATTCTGCGGCCACGGCCTCGGCCGCCTGTTCCATGACGCGCCCGAAGTGATCCACGCCGCCCGCGCCGGCACCGGGCCGGAACTGAAGGCGGGGATGTTCCTGACCATCGAACCGATGATCAATCTGGGCAAGGCCCCGGTCAAGATGCTGAGCGATGGCTGGACCGCCGTGACCCGCGACAAATCGCTGTCCGCGCAGTTCGAACACTCGATCGGCATCACGGACGATGGCTGCGAGATATTCACCGCCAGTCTCAAGGGTCTGGACAAGCCACCGTATTGATCGGGCTGTTCGTCATTCCCGCAAATGCGGGAATGGCGGGAAAGGGCAGCTGCATCCGCGGTGGATGCGCTGGCTATCCCTCGCGCGCGGCCCTTATTGCCGCACCGCCGGCGAAGGGGGCGATGGCCACCAGCAGCAGGCTGATTGCGCCAGCCAGCGCTATCCCGCTGCCGCCGCCGATCGACAGGGCGCCTGCGCCGAACACCAGAATCGGCACGGCCAGCGGGATCAGCAACAGGCCCGACAGCGCCGCGCCGCCCCCGCGCAGGGTGACGGTAAGCGCGGCGATGATGACGCCGATGGCCGCAAGGCCGGGGGTGCCGGCCAACAGGCCCAGCTCCACCGTCCGCAAGGCCGGGCCTTCAAGCCCCAGCAGTGCCGCGGCGGGCAGGGCGGCCAGCATCAGCATTGGCCCGAAGCTGAGCCAGTGCGCCAGCACGCGCACGGCCACCACGGCTTCTTCCGCGATGCCGCGCAAGGCCCATTGATCGAAAAATCCTTGTTCCAGATCGGGCGCGAACAGCCGGTCGAGCGGCAGGATCGCCGCCAGCAATGCGGCCACCCAGATCACCCCGCCGCCCGTGCGTGCCAGCAATTTGGGATCAGGCCCCACGGCGAAGGGAAACAGCATCGCCACCGCCAGGAAGAACAGCAGCGGCAGCATGGTGCCGCCGCGTTTTCCACCCGGCAGCAGCAGTGAAAGATCGCGCCGCAGGATCGCCAACAGCGCGCTCATTGTGTGAACTCCGCCAGATCGAGCGTAGTCAGCGCGGGCAGGGCAAACGGCTGGTGGCTGGCGATCAGCGCAATGCCGCCGGCCGCGCAATGCGCCGCCACCAGCGCTTCACATTGCGCCACCGCGCCAAGGTCCAGCCCGTTGAGCGGTTCGTCCAGCAGCCAGATCGGCGCGGCCTGATCGGTCAGCCGGGCGAGTGCGGCGCGCTTGCGCTGGCCGGTGGAAAGATAGCGGACCGGCACGTGCCACAGGCGATCGAGGCCGAGCTGCTGCGACGGCTCACCCGCGCCATCCATGTTGCGCCAGAAGGCCAGCGCCTTGCCCAGCGGCAGATGTTCGTCCAGCGCCGGGCGTTCATCCAGCAGGCCGATGGCGCCTTGCGCGGCGACCGTGCCGGCATAAGGGGCGAGCAAACCGGCGAGGATGCGGATCAGGCTGCTTTTGCCCATGCCGTTCGGCCCACTGACCTGCAGCGCCTGTCCGGCATCCAGCGCCAGCGACAGGCCACGGAACAGCAGCCGGTCCCCCCGGCGGCAGGCAAGATCTGTCGCAACAAGGCGGCACGGTTCCATGGGGCGGTGCGTTAGGGCATGGTGGCTCCAGCGACAAGTCGATGGAGTACCTCATGCCCGTAAGCCCCCTGACCGACGCGGAGCGCGCCGATGCGCTGGCGGAACTGACCGGCTGGCAGCTGCGCAGCGACGGTCTGGCAATCCGGCGCAGCTTTCGCTTTGCCGATTTCAGCGCCGCTTTCGCCTTCATGACGCGTGTGGCCATGCTGGCAGAGGCGCAGGATCACCACCCGGAATGGTTCAACGTCTACAACCGGGTGGAAATCACCCTGACCACCCATGATGCCGGCGGGCTGAGCGCGCGGGACGTGGCGATGGCCCGCGCGATCGACGCGATCTGCTGATTACAGGCCGACGTGTTCCTTGCCTGTCACCAGTTGCGCGGTGGAACGGGCTAGCGTGTCACCCACGCCTTCCGCGCGCCCGCCAAGGCAGTTGGCGAGGAAGTTTTCGATCACCGCATTGAATGCGATGTTGTTTTCCGGCCGGGCAAAGCCGTGTCCTTCATCGGGGAACAGCACATAGGTGACAGGGATGCCGTGACTTTCCATCGCGGCCACGATCTGATCGCTTTCTGCCTGTTTGACGCGCGGATCGTTGGCGCCCTGACCGATCAGCAACGGCTTGATGATACGGTCCGCCTTGTGGATCGGGCTGCGATCGATCAGCAGTTGCTTGCCTTCTGGCGTGGTCGGGTTGCCCATCCGTTCGTGGAACTGCTTCACCATCGGTTCCCAGTAGGGGGGGATGGTTTCCAGCAGCGTTTCAAGGTTGGAAGGGCCGACGATGTCGATCCCGCAGGCGAACTTTTCGGGCGTGTAGGTCAGCCCGACCAGCGTGGCATAGCCGCCGTATGATCCGCCCATGATTGCCACCTTGGCCGCATCGGCAATGCCGCGATCGACGCACCAGTCGACCGCATCGATCAGATCGTCGTGCATCCGTCCGGCCCATTCCAGATTGCCGGCATTGATGAAATCCTTGCCCAATCCGGTGGAGCCGCGGAAATTGACCGACAGCACGGCATAGCCACGGTTCGCCAGCCATTGATGCGCGCGGTTGAAGCCATAGGCATCGCGCGCCCACGGCCCGCCGTGGACCAGCAGCACCAGCGGCACCGGGGCGGCAGGAACGCCATCGCCGTCTTCGTCCGCGCCGGGGGGCAGGGTCAGGTAACTGACCAGCGTCAGCCCGTCGCGCGCGGGGATTTCCAGCGCGTGCATCGGTTGCAGCGGGGTGCCTTCCAGTTCCGGCCGGGTGACATAGAACAGCGTCAGTTGCTGGTTTTCGCGATCATACAGATAGACGCGCGCCGGTGCGGTCAGGGGATCGTTGGCGACCACCCATGTGCGATCATCATCGGTGCGCGACTGGACGCCGAATTCGCCCGGCAGCCGTTCGCGCAGGAAATCGAGCGATGCGCCGATGGCAGGATCGAGCGCGATCCATTCGCGCTTGAGGTAATTGGCGGACCATGCCTGAACTTCGCCCGTCAGCGGGTGGCTCAGCATCCCGTTGGCGTCGGCTTTCTCGCTTTCAGCCACCAGCCGCCGTGTCCCGGTCGCGGTATCTTCCGCAAACAGCGCGGCAGTGTTGCGACCGCGCGAATCCAGCCAGTACAGCGTGCGACCATCGGTGGTGTAGCCGGCTGCGGTGGTGGTCAGCGCATCTTCCAGCCCGGTGCTTTCGCGCGCCGCCGAGGACGGTTTGCCATCGATGAATTCGAACATGTCCTGCCCGCCCGCGGCATTGGGCGCGATTGCCCAGCGCAAGGCCAGCGCATCATCGGCCAGAAAACCGACATAGGCGTTGTTTTCGTATACCAGTTCCAGTTCGCCGGTGGCGAGATCGAGCAGGTGCGGATCGTGAAACCGTGCATCGCGGTTGTTGAGCGCGACCAGCACCTTGCCCGGCCGGGTGATGGACGATCCGAGGAACTGCACCCGCGTATTTTCGAACGGGGTCAGGCAGCGTTCGGCGCCGCTGGCAATGGTCACCTGATACAGCAGGTAATTTTCGTCGCCTGCCTTGTCCTGCACATAGAGCAGGCTTTGCGAATCCTGCGCGAAGAAATATTGCGGGATCGGCCGTTCGGTGGCGCTGGTCATGCGCCGCGCGTCAGCGGGCTGGCTGGCGGGCGCGATGAAAACGTTCATCACCCCTTCGTAAGGCGCCATCCAGCCCAGCCACTGGCCATCGGGGCTGATCTGCGCGGATGCACGGCTGGGATTGCCATACAGCGCCTCGCGCGAAATCAGCGGAAACCGGGCAACGGCATGGGCGGCAGTGTTGGGCATGAAGGCTCCGGCTTGAAGGTATGCGCGGCAGATAGGCCGCGACAGGCGCGCTTTAAAGCGCCGGGTTGTTATAACAATGCCAGGTGAAGATCGCCACGGCGCCGCGATGGGGGCGCCAGCCTTCCGCCAGCGCACGGGTAGCCTTTTCGCTCGGACGTTCCGGCAGGCCGAGGATGCGGCCGATGCCGATCTGCACGGCCAGATCGCCCGCCGGCCAGATGTCCGGCCGCCCTTCGGCAAACAGCAGGTAGATTTCGGCGGACCAGCGGCCGATGCCCTTGATCCGGGTCAGCTGGGCTATCGCCTGTTCGTCATCGGCGGGGAGGGCATCGAAATCGAGCTCGCCCGCCAGCACCAGTTCGCACAGGGACCGGGCATAGCCCTGTTTCTGGCGCGACAGGCCGCAACTGCGCAAGGCATCGAAATCCTGTGCCAGCAGGTGTTCCAGCGCCACTTCTTCGCCGAGCAACGCCTCCAGCTTGCGCCACATGCTGGCGGCGGCGGCAACGCTGACCTGCTGGCCCACGATGGTGCGCAACATGGTGCGATAGCCTGTTTCGCGCAGCCGCGGTTCGGGATAGCCGGCGCGGGCAAGCGCAGTCGCCAGCGCCGGTTCGCGCGCCGCCACATCGTCCAGCCCGCTGATGATCGCCTGTGCCGAAAGGCCCATGATGCCGCGCACGCCTTCTTGCCAAATTCCGCCCCAACCCGTAGCAGCCCGGCAGCGTAAAGGAAGCACCAGACCATGCCCAAGCTGACAGTCGTGACCCGTAATGGCGAAGAACGCACCATCGATGCCGATGCCGGCCTGACGGTGATGGAAGCGATCCGCGACAACGGTTTCGACGAATTGCTGGCGCTGTGCGGCGGGTGCTGTTCCTGCGCCACCTGCCATGTCCATGTGGACCCGGCCTTTGCCGATCTGCTGCCGGCCATGACCGAAGATGAAGACGATCTGCTCGATTCCAGCGATGATCGCGACGCGACCAGCCGCCTGTCGTGCCAGATCCCGCTGACGGACGCGATGGACGGCTTGAAGGTGCGGATCGCGGCGGAGGATTGATCCGTAGGGCGGGGGCACAACCCCCGCTTGACCCCTTGCAGGGAGGAATTTGTTGCGGCCGGTTTGTGCTGTAACTAACCCCCTGTCGCATGACCGCACCCAAACCGCAGACCTCCACCCTCGATCTCATCGGCAACACGCCGCTGGTGCTGCTGAAAGGCCCCAGTGAAGCGGCGGGTTGCGAAGTGTGGGGCAAGTGCGAATTCGCCAATCCCGGTGCTTCGGTGAAAGACCGCGCGGCGCTGTGGATCATCCGCGATGCGGAACGCAGCGGCGCGCTGAAACCCGGTGGCACCGTGGTGGAAGGCACCGCCGGCAATACCGGCATCGGCATTGCGCTGGTGGCCAATGCGCTGGGTTACAAAAGCATCATCGTGATGCCCGAAACGCAAAGCCGGGAAAAGATGGATACCCTGCGCGCGCTGGGGGCGGAACTGGTCACCGTGCCGGCTGCGGCATACAGCAACCCCGGCCATTTCGTGCACACCAGCCGCCGGATCGCGGAAGAAACGCCCGGCGCGGTCTGGGCCAACCAGTTCGACAACGTGGCCAATCGCCGCGCCCATATCGAAAGCACCGCGCCTGAAATCTGGCAGCAGATGGATGGCCGCATCGATGGCTTCACTTGCGCGGTTGGCACAGGCGGCACGCTGGCAGGCGTGGGGCTGGGGCTGAAGGAATTTGATGACAAGGTGTGCATCGCGCTCAGCGATCCTTACGGCGCGGCGCTGTACAACTATTACGCCCACGGCGAACTGAAGGCCGAAGGCAGTTCGGTGGCAGAAGGCATCGGCCAAGGCCGGATCACCGCCAACCTGGAAGGTGCGCCGGTGGACGCGCAGTTCCGCATTTCGGACGAAGAAGGGCTGCACTGGGTCGCCCGGCTGCTGCGCGAAGAAGGACTGTGCCTGGGCCTGTCGAGCGGGATCAACGTGGCGGGTGCGGTGGCGTTGGGCAAGCAATTGGGCCCGCGCGCGCGCGTGGCCACGATCCTGTGCGATACCGGTTTCCGTTACCTGTCCTCGCTCTACAACCGCGAATGGCTGGAAGCGAAGGGCCTGCCCGTTTTCGACTGGCTGCGT
>JBDLVD010000043.1:0-14290 GCA_039804965.1 Pseudomonadota bacterium | reverse complement strand
CCAGCGCCCGGCGCATCACGGCGGTGATCCCCTATTTCGGCTATGCCCGCCAGGACCGCAAGGTTGGTCCGCGCACGCCGATTTCGGCCAAGCTGGTGGCCAACCTGATTACCGAAGCCGGTGCCAACCGCGTGCTGTCGGTCGATCTGCACGCCGGGCAGATCCAGGGCTTCTTCGATATCCCCACTGACAACCTCTATTCCGCCCCGGTGATGGCGGCGGACATCCTCGCCCGTTACGGCGGGGACGAACTGATGGTTGTTTCCCCCGACGTGGGCGGCGTGGTGCGCGCCCGCGCGCTGGCCAAGCGGCTGGACAACGCCCAGCTGGCGATTGTCGACAAGCGCCGCGAACGGCCCGGCGAATCGGAAGTGATGAACATCATCGGCGACGTGCGTGGCCGGGCCTGCATCCTGATCGACGATATCGTCGATTCGGGCGGGACGCTGTGCAACGCGGCGCAGGCGCTGATGAATGCCGGCGCAAAAAGCGTGGCGGCCTATATCACCCACGGCGTGCTGTCGGGCGGTGCCGTGGCGCGGGTGAACAATTCGGCACTGACCGAACTGGTCATCACCGACACCATCCTGCCGACCGATGCCACCAGCGATTCCAGCCGCATCCGCATCCTGCCGGTGGCACCGCTGATCGGTGAAGCCATCCGCCGCATCGCGGATGAAAGCAGCGTTTCCAGCCTGTTCGACTGACCGGCTGCGGTTACCGCATCACGGTGCAGTTATTGCCACGGCCTTTTGGCGCCGGGGGCCAGCCGCGCCAGCGTCTGCAATCGCTGCGCCTGCCGTGATTCCAGCGCGAGTGTGAGGATCGGCAGCGGCCGCGCCACGAACTGGCGCGGTGAAATGCCGAACAGTTCGGAAAATTCGCGGATCAGGTGGCTCTGGTCGTAATACCGCAGCGCTAGGTCCGGCGCTTCTGCTTCGTCGGCCACGCCGCGCAGGTGGGCGGCCATATCCAGCGCCCGCGCCCGTCGCAGCACCTGCTTGGGCGACATGCCGAAATCGCGCAACACCACCCGTTCCAGCTGCTTGCGGTCCACCCCGCAATCGCGCGCGCAATCGGCAATGGTGCGGGCGGGATTGGTCAATGAAATCAATTCGAAAGCCACGGTCAGCGGATCGGGCCGGGCCGCGCCCTTGGCCGTGATGAATTCGCGCACCACGCCTTCCAGCAGGGTGACCGCGGTTTCCCCGTCCTCGCACCCGTCCAGCGCGGCCATCACCTTGTCCACCGGCCAGCCGAACTGTTCGCCGGGAACCAGCCTGTCGACCAGTTCGGGCATGTTCCTGCCGGACAGTGCGAAACCGGTGCCGGGGCGGAACGAAAAGCCGATGCTGGTGAAGCCTCCGGTCACTGCCACGCGCATCACCCGCGTTTGCGGGCCGAACAGCAGCACCGCGCGGCCGATGGTCTGTGTGCCGTCGGCGGTTTCGGCCACCCAATCACCGCGCAATTGCACCCGCGCCATCGAACAGTCGTTGAAGATGCCGCAATCGAACGCATGGTCCGCCGGGGCATCGACATAGGTGGCGTAGAAGCGCCCTATCCACGGGGCCAGATCCGCCGCCGGCGCGCGGTTGTAGGACAAGGGTTGCCCCCCGCGCGAAAAGCCGGCGCGCGGCGTGATTGCCGGGTCTATGGCAGGCGCATTGGCCACCCGCGTCCCCTGTTATCGTTGTTGCCCCATGCTGCTGGCATCATGATGCGGTGGAATTAATGCAGACCAGTTAATGCGGCCCAACTAATTCAGGCCAATTAATTCAGGCCAATCCGCGCCGATCGATGCTAACGGCATGATACTGGCTCAACCACAGGCCCTTTGCAACGCGTATGCCCATGATGATCCGTGAAGACGACATTGCCCTTGCCCACCGTCTGGCCGACGCCGCGCGCGATGCGATTCGCCCGCATTTCCGCACGCCGCTGGATGCAGACCGCAAGGGGGATGCCACCCCCGTGACCATCGCCGATCGCGCCGCGGAAGAAGCGATGCGCCGCATCCTGACCGCAGAAGCACCGCAGGACGGTGTGCATGGCGAGGAATTCGGCATCACCGAAGGCCGTTCCGGCCGCCAATGGGTGCTGGATCCGGTCGATGGCACGGTCGCTTTTCTTTCCGGGCGGGCAACTTTCGGCACGCTGATCGCGCTGCTGGTCGATGGCTTCCCGGTGCTGGGGCTGATCGACCAGCCGATCCTTGGCGAACGCTGGCTGGGCGTTACCGGGCGGCCTACCACGCTGAACGGCGTGCCGGTGGCCACCCGTGTGTGCCGGGAACTGTCCGCCGCGGCCATCGCCACCACCGGGCCGCATTATTTCAGCCAGGACGAAGGCGATGCCTTCATGGCGCTGGCGCAGAAGACCGATCACAAGCGCATGATCATGGGCGGTGATTGCTACAACTACGCGCTGCTCGCCACCGGTTTCCTCGACGTGGTGTGCGAAGCGGGGCTGAAACTGCACGATTTCGCAGCACTGGTACCGGTGGTTGAAGGGGCGGGCGGCCTGATGTGCGATTGGCACGGCGATCCGCTGCACGAAGGTTCCGAAGGCCACGTGCTGGCGTTGGGCGATCCGGCGCGGCTGGAAGACGTGCTGGAAGCGCTGGGCTAATCGTTGCCTATAACGCAGGGCTTCTACCGAATTGTTTTGAAATCACTTTTCATCTGAAAGGCCGCCGCCGCGAATTGGCGGCAGTATTGATGAGAGATTTCATGAAAATTGTAAGTGCGTTGGTATTTTCTGCGGCAGCCATCATCGCCCAGCCGGCCTTGGCGCAAGCTGCGGATCCGAGCGCGGCCCATGACGGCCTGCGGCTGGAAACGCGCGCGACCTGGGAAACGCCTACGGTCAGCAGCGTGCTGCAGAACAACGATGTCTACAAGCTCGGCAGCGCGTTCGCCTTCGGGGGCGAAGCGGGTTTTGACCTCGCCGTCAGCCATGCCGTGGTCGTTGGTCCTTATGTGACTTACGAAAAATCGAACGTCGACAATTGCGATGGGACCGACTGCCTCAGCGCCAAGGACAATGTCGCTGGCGGGCTGGAAGTCGGATACGCGGTGGGCAAGGCCGGGCAGCTTTATGGCAAGCTTGGCTATGCTTCGCTTTCGCTAGAAGCCACTCTGGCGGGTGATCGCACGACCGAAAGCGGCAGCGGCGTTGAATTCGCGATCGGTTACGAACACGCCCTGTCGAAGACCTTCTATGGCCGTGTCGAATTCGGCTATGCCGACAATGGCCAGATCATGGGCATCAACTTCCAGCGCCGTCACGCGGGCCTGTCGCTGGGCGCGCGTTTCTGAGGTCTGGATAGCGTTGCAGGTGCGCCATGGCCGGCCGGGTAACCGGCTTGCCATGGCCGCCCGCGCAACGGGCAGCGAACAGTCGCTTGCCTTTCGGCGCGCACAGCCGTAATGGCCCGCGCTTCACTGACACGTGATTCATCTGCCGGTCTGGCCACAAGGGCTGCCAGGACTGGTTGGACGTGTCCCTGTTGAGGAGACGAAAATGCCCAAGCTGAAGACGAAGAGCGGCGTGAAGAAGCGCTTCAAGCTCACCGCGACCGGCAAGGTCAAGCACGGTGTGGCAGGCAAGCGCCACCGGCTGATCAGCCACAATGCCAAGTACATCCGCCAGAACCGCGGCACCACTGTCCTCGCCACTGCCGATTCGCGCACGGTGAAGAAGTGGGCGCCCTACGGCCTCGATTAAGGAGTACTGAGGCATGTCACGTATCAAGCGCGGCGTAACCACGCGCGCCAAGCACAAGCGCATTCTTGAACAGGCCAAGGGTTACCGCGGCCGTCGCAAGAATACGATCCGCGTCGCCCGTCAGGCCGTCGAAAAGGCCGGCCAGTACGCATATCGCGATCGCAAGGTTAAGAAGCGCAGCTTCCGCGCCCTGTGGATCCAGCGCATCAACGCGGCTGTTCGCGCTGAAGGCCTGACCTATTCGCAGTTCATCCACGGCACCAAGCTGGCCGGGATCGAACTGGACCGCAAGGTGATGGCCGATCTGGCGATGAACGAAGGCGGCGCCTTCACCGCAATTATCCAGCAGGCCAAGGCAGCGCTTCCCGCCGCCTGAACCAGTCTGGATTGAAATAGCTGGGGCGCGGTTGGCCAATGGCCCGCCGCGCCCTTTGCTTATGGACAACCCGCGCGGGCGATAAAGGGGTTGGGGGCGGCACTTTCCCCGGCTACAGGCCCGCAACAGCCAAAACAGCGAAACTGCCATGACCGATCTCGACCAGCTTCAATCCGACGCGCTTGTACGCATTGCCGCGGCGGCGGACCTGCCCGCGTTGGAAGCCCTGCGGGTGGAATTCCTTGGCAAGCAGGGCAGCGTTTCCGGCCTGATGAAGACGCTGGGCGCGATGAGCCCGGAAGAACGGCAGGAAAAGGCCCCGCGCACCCAGGGCCTGCGCCAGTCGGTGACCGATGCGCTGGCGGAAAAACGCGCCGCGATGGAAGCGGCCGAACTGGAAGCCGCATTGGCTGCCGGCACGATCGACCTGACCCTGCCGGCCCCGGCCACCCCGCGGGGCAGCGTCCACCCGGTCAGCCAGGTGATGGATGAACTGGCCGAAGTGTTCGCCGATCTCGGTTTCTCCGTCGCCACCGGGCCGGAGATCGAGGACGACTGGTACAATTTCACCGCGCTCAACATGCCGGAAAGCCACCCCGCGCGCGCGATGCACGATACGTTCTATTTCCCGGATGCTGCGCCCAAGGGCGGCAGACCGGCCTCAAGTAGCGAAGCGGTAGGCCAAGGCAGAATGCTGCTGCGGACGCATACTTCGCCCGTGCAGGTCCGCACGATGCTGAAGGACGGCGCGCCGCTGCGGATCATCGCGCCGGGTCGCGTCTATCGCAGCGACAGCGATGCCACCCACACGCCGATGTTCCATCAGGTCGAAGGGCTGGTGATCGACAAGGGCATCCACCTTGGCCACCTGAAGTGGACGCTGGAAACCTTCCTCAAGGCGTTTTTCGAACGCGACGACATCGTCCTGCGCCTGCGGCCGAGCTATTTCCCCTTCACCGAACCCAGCGTGGAAGTCGACGTCGGCTTCGCGCTTGTGAATGGTCCGGACGGGAAAGGTCGGCGCGTGCTGGGCGGGTCGGGCGATGCGCCGGGCCATGCATGGATGGAATTGCTGGGCAGCGGCATGGTCAACCGCAAGGTAATCGAAATGTCCGGGCTCGATCCCGATGAATGGCAGGGCTTTGCCTTCGGCGTTGGCGTCGATCGGCTGGCCATGCTGAAATACGGCATGGACGATCTGCGCGCCTTCTTCGACGGCGATCATCGCTGGTTGAACCACTATGGCTTCAGCCATCTGGACCAGCCGACTCTGTCCGCCGGCGTGGGAGCAAAGGCATGAAGTTCTCGCTCGACTGGCTGAAGGCCTTCCTCGAAACCGAAGCTTCTGCAGCGGAGATTTCCGCGCGTCTGAACACGCTGGGCATCGAAGTGGAAGGGCTGGAAGATCCGGCTGACCGGCTGGCCGGTTTCCGCGTCGCCCGCGTGCTGACCGCCGCCCCGCACCCCGATGCGGACAAGCTGCAGGTGCTCAGCGTCGATCTGGGTGCCGACCACAATGGGGGCAATCCGTTGCAGGTCGTCTGCGGTGCACCCAATGCGCGGGCGGGCCTTGTCGGCGTGCTTGGCACACCGGGCGCGGTGGTCCCCGCCAATGGCATGGTGTTGAAGAAGAGCGCCATCCGCGGCGTCGAATCCAACGGCATGATGTGTTCCACGCGTGAACTGGAGCTGGGCGACGATCACGACGGCATCATCGAACTGCCGGCCGATGCGCCGGTGGGTACGCTGTTCGCGGATTATCGCGGCACCAGCCCCGTGTTCGACGTGGCGATCACCCCCAACCGCCCCGATTGCATGGGCGTGGAAGGTGTGGCGCGCGATCTGGCGGCGGCTGGTCTCGGCACGTTCAAGCCTTATCGTAGCGAGCCGGTAGCTGGCAGTTTTGCCTGCCCGGTGGAAGTGCGCACCGACGATGCAGCCGGATGCCCGGCCTTTTACGGCCGCGTCATTCGCGGCGTGAAGAACGGCGCTTCGCCCGAATGGATGCAGGCGCGGCTGCTTTCCGCCGGTCAGCGTCCGATCAGCGCGCTGGTCGACGTGACCAATTACCTGATGCTGGCCTTCGGCCGCCCGGCGCACGTTTATGACCTTGCCAAGCTGAGCGGGCCGGTGGTTGCCCGCCGCGCGGTGGATGGCGAACAGGTGCTGGCGCTGAACGAGAAGACCTACACCCTCGACGCGGCGATGACCGTGATCGCGGACGATGCCGGCGTGCACGATATTGCCGGCATCATGGGCGGCGAACATTCCAGCGTCACCGACGGCACTACCGACGTGTTGCTGGAAATCGCCTGGTTCAACCCGGAAACCATCGGCGTCACTGGCCGCCGCCTCGGCCTTTCGTCCGATGCGCGCACGCGGTTCGAACGCGGGGTCGATCCGGCGTTCCTCGATGCCGGGCTGGACCTGCTGACCGCGCTGATCCTGAAGATCTGCGGCGGCGAAGCGTCCGAAGTTGTCCGCGCCGGGCAACCGCCGCTGGATACGGCGCAAATCGCCTACGATCCCGCGCTGGCCGAACGGCTGGGCGGTGTAGCCGTGGCGGAAACCGAACAGAAGGCCATTCTGGAACGGCTGGGCTTTGCCGTTGCGGCGGACTGGACCGTGACGGCCCCGACATGGCGCCCCGACATCATCGGTGCGCCCGATCTGGTGGAAGAAGTGGTGCGGGTTTACGGCATTGACCGGATCGCCAGCGTGGCCCTGCCGCGCGTCGATGGCGTGGCCCGGCCCACCGCCACCCCGCAGCAGGCGCTGGAACGCCGCTTGCGCCGCGCCGCCGCAGCGCGTGGGTTGAACGAAGCGATCACCTGGTCCTTCCTGCCGCAAACCGAAGCGGACCATTTCGCTGATGGCCCGCTGTGGGTGCTGGATAACCCGATCAGCGAAGACATGAAGGCAATGCGCCCGTCGCTGTTGCCGGGCCTCCTGTCCGCCGTGCGCCGCAATCTGGATCGCGGTGCGGCCGGCCTGCGCCTGTTCGAAATCGGCCGCCGCTATCTGCGCGGGGACGATGGGGCGAGCGATGAACGCCAGACGCTGGCCGTGGTGCTGGCGGGTGACAAGGCGCCGCGTGGCTGGGCCACGGGCAAGGCCGCGGCGTTCGACGCCTATGATGCCAAGGCCGAAGCCGAAGCCCTGCTGGCCGCCGCTGGTGCGCCGGTCGACAAGTTGCAGGTCATGGGGGACGCAGGTGGCCAGTTCCATCCCGGCCAGTCCGCCACCCTGCGGCTTGGTCCCAAGACGGTGCTGGCCCGCTTCGGCGCGCTGCATCCCAATACGCTCAAGGCGTTTGACGTCGATGGGCCGGTGATGGCGGTGGAACTGTTCCTGGATGCGATCCCGCCGAAGAAGGGCGCGGCTTTCGCCAAGGCTGCCTATGCCCCGCCGGCCTTGCAGGCCGTGCTGCGCGATTTCGCGTTCCTCGTGCCGGTGGACCTGCCTGCGGGCGACCTGCTGCGCATGGTCAGGGGCGCGGACAAGGCCAGCATCGTGGATGCGCGCCTGTTCGATGATTTCCGTGGTGCGGGCGTGCCCGAAGGCGCGAAGTCTCTGGCCGTGGAAGTCACCCTGCAACCGGGCGAAAAAAGCTTCACCGATGCGGATCTGAAAGCCATCGCCGACACGATCGTCGCTGCTGCGGCCAAGCTGGGGGCGGAACTGCGCGGGTAACCGGGCGGGAAAAGACCATGAGCAATCGCCGCACTTTCGCCATCATCTCGCACCCTGACGCGGGCAAGACCACGCTGACCGAAAAGCTGTTGCTGCAAGGCGGCGCAATCCACCTTGCTGGCGAAGTGAAGGCCCGCGGGGCTGCGCGCCGGGCGCGGTCTGACTGGATGAAGATCGAACAGCAGCGCGGCATTTCCGTGACCAGTTCGGTCATGACGTTCGAACGCGACGGCATCACCTTCAACCTGCTCGACACCCCGGGGCATGAAGACTTCTCCGAAGACACCTATCGCACGCTGACCGCGGTGGATTCCGCGATCATGGTGATCGACGCCGCCAAGGGCATCGAACCGCAGACGCGCAAGCTGTTCGAAGTGTGCCGGCTGCGTTCGGTGCCGATCATCACGTTCGTCAACAAGGTGGACCGCGAAGGGCGCAGTGCCTTCGACACGCTGGACGAAGTGGCCGATGCGCTGGCGCTGGACGTGGTGCCGATGAGCTGGCCAGTGGGCATGGGCGGGCAGTTTCAGGGCGTGCTCAATTTCGCGACCAACACCATCTGCCGCCCGGAAGGGCCGAGCAAGGAATTCCTCGGCAAGCGCGATCAGGATGCGGAATTGCCCGCCGATGTCGCGGAAGAAGTGGAACTGGCGCAGGGCGGCTATCCCGAATTCGATCTGGAAGCCTATCGCCACGGTGACATGACGCCGGTCTATTTCGGATCGGCGCTGAAGAACTTTGGCGTGGAAGACCTGATCGATGCGATCGCCCGCTTTGCCCCGCCGCCGCGGCCGCAGCCGTCGAGCGAAGGGCCGGTTGCGCCGGAACGCGATGAAGTGACCGGCTTCATCTTCAAGGTGCAGGCCAACATGGACCCGATGCACCGGGACCGGATCGCTTTCATGCGCATGGCATCGGGCACGTTCCGGCGGGGGATGAAACTGATCCCCTCGGGCCTTGGCAAACCGATCGCGGTGCATTCGCCGATCCTGTTCTTCGCGCAGGACCGCGAACTTGCCGATACGGCGGAAGCCGGCGACATCATCGGCATCCCTAACCACGGCACCCTGCGCGTGGGTGATACCCTGAGCGAGAAGAACACCGTCCGGTTCACCGGGCTGCCCAACTTCGCACCGGAAATCCTGCGCCGGGTGCAGCTGGTCGATCCGACCAAGACCAAGCAGTTGCGCAAGGCGCTGGACGATCTTTCGGAAGAAGGCGTGATTCAGGTGTTCTACCCGGAAATCGGTGCGCAGTGGATCGTCGGCGTGGTCGGGCAATTGCAGCTCGAAGTGCTGATTTCGCGGCTGTCGGCCGAATACAAGGTCGAAGCGATGCTGGAACAATCGCCCTTCGCCACCGCCCGCTGGCTTAAGGGCAGCGACGCGGCGCTGAAGAATTTCGAGGATTTCAACCGCTCGAATCTGGCGCGGGACCGCGATGGCGACATGGTGTTCATGGCACGCAGCCCGTGGGACGTGACTTACCAGCAGGAAAAGAACCCCGACCTCGCCTTCAGCGCCACCAAGGAACGGTAAGCCGGCAGTCCGCTTGCAGGCAGGCCCGAACGCGGCCTACCATGGGGCATGGCGGCAATCCCATTCCTTCGCATCCCGGCCGGAACCAAGCCTGTGAAGCGACGCTGACCGGCGATGCGGCTGACATTCGCCAGTTACAACATCCACAAGGCTGTCGGCATCGATGGCCGGCGCGATCCGGACCGGATCATCTCCGTGCTGCGCGAACTGCATGCCGATGTGATCGCCTTGCAGGAAGCGGACCGCCGCTTTGGCGAACGCGAAAGCGTGCTGGAAAAACGCGTGCTGGACGAAACCCCGTGGCGCCATGCCCCGGTGGCGAAACGTGCGCGCAGCCTTGGCTGGCACGGCAACGCCCTGCTGGTGAGGCGCGACATTGAAATTCTCGCGTCCGAACCGCTGGAATTGCCAACGCTGGAGCCGCGCGGCGCGGTGCGGGCAGACTTGCGGGTGGACGGGCAGGTGCTGCGCGTGATCGGCATGCATCTGGACCTGTCAGGCCTGCGCCGCCGTGCGCAGATCCGCCATCTGGTGCAGCAGTGCGCGGCTGGTGCCGATCAGGTGCCGACGGTGCTGATGGGGGATTTCAACCAGTGGGGGCATCGCAGTGGTGCGATGCGCGAACTGGGTGCGGACTGGCGAATCCTCCCCACGGGTGACAGCTTCCCCAGCCGCCGCCCGCTGGCCCCGCTGGACCGGATCGTGATCGCTGGCGGATGGGAATGCGAACAGGCTGGGCCTCACCACAGTGCGCTGGCGGCCATCGCTTCGGATCATCTGCCGGTCAAAGCGGTTCTTCGACTGCCCGCCTGATTTTTTGGCCTGCCTAAATTTTAGGCAATTGCCCAAGGATCGGGCGACTGGGTTTGCGGC
Organism: Pseudomonadota bacterium; assembly: GCA_039804965.1. Lineage (GTDB taxonomy): Bacteria > Pseudomonadota > Alphaproteobacteria > Sphingomonadales > Sphingomonadaceae > Croceibacterium_C. Next base: position 4,081 of record JBDLVD010000043.1, on the reverse strand, counting down.
GTCTTCAGCCCGAACCACGCTTCCTTTCTGAAAAATCGGCTCAAACGCAAACTGGCACACCTGTTGCATTGCCTGTCGTCGGGCGGCGACCGTCCGGTAAGCAATAGGGGTCAGTGATGAAATTCATCATCGCCATCATCAAACCGTTCAAGCTCGACGAAGTGCGTGAGGCGCTCAGCGCCATTGGCGTCGCGGGCATGACCGTGTCCGAAGTCAAGGGTTTCGGGCGTCAGAAGGGCCAGACGGAAATCTACCGCGGGGCCGAATATTCCACCAACATGCTGCCCAAGGTGAAGCTGGAGATTGCCGCCAGCGACGCAATGGCCGCGCAGGTGGTGGAAACCATCCAGCAGACCGCCAGCACCGACAGCATCGGCGATGGCAAGATCTTCGTGCTCGACCTGGCGTCGACCACGCGGATCCGCACCGGCGAATCCGGCGACAACGCGCTCTGACGCACCGCAGAAGAGGGGTATGACTATGATCCGGAAAATCCTGTGTGCGGCTGGTGCGGTGGGGGCGGCTTTCGCTGCTACCGGCGCCTGGGCCGCCGAAACCGCGCAGGCCGTAGTGCCCGCCGTTCCTGCACCTGCTGCCGCACCGGTCGCGGCGGCTGCGGCTGCTGTCGCCAACCCGGGCAACAATGCCTGGATGATGACTTCCACGTTGCTCGTGCTGTTGATGATCGTGCCGGGTCTGGCGCTGTTCTACGGCGGCCTGACGCGCGCGAAGAACATGCTGTCTACCATGACTCAGATCGGTGCGGTTGCGTCGCTGGCGATGCTGGTGTGGGTGATGTGGGGCTATGGCCTCGCCTTCGGCCCTGAGGGCAACGAATTCATCAGCTGGGGCAAGTTCTTCCTTGCCGGCGTCACCCCGGATTCCACGGCGGCGACTTTCACCAGCGAAGTGATCTCCGAATATGTGTTCATCTCGTTCCAGATGACTTTCGCCGCGATTACCGTGGCGCTGGTGCTCGGTTCGGTGGTGGAACGCATGAAGTTCTCCGCCGTGATGGTCTTCGCGCTGGTCTGGCTGACGATCGTCTATTTCCCCGTTGCCCACATGGTGTGGGAAGCGCGCGGCGTGTTCTTCAAGATGGGCGCGCTGGATTTCGCCGGCGGCACCGTGGTCCACATCAACGCTGGCGTTTCGGCTCTGGTGGCCGCGCTGATCCTCGGCAAGCGTCGCGGTTACCCGAGCGAACCGATGGCCCCGCACTCGCTGACCATGACCATGATCGGCACCGGGTTGCTGTGGGTGGGCTGGTTCGGCTTCAACGCCGGTTCCGCACTGGAAGCCAACGGCTCGGCCGGGCTTGCCATGATCAACACCTTTGTCGCCACGGCGGCAGGCGGGCTGTTCTGGATGCTGACCGAACGCGTCATGGGCCACAAGGGCTCCGCACTCGGCTTCTGCTCGGGCGTCGTGGCCGGTCTGGTCGCGGTTACCCCGGCAGCGGGCAATTCCGGCCCGTTCGGCGCGATCGTGCTGGGCGCTGTGGCTTCGGTGATCTGCTTCTTCTTCGTTTCCAAGGTGAAGCCGAAGCTGGGGTACGACGACAGCCTCGATGCTTTCGGCATCCACGGCGTTGGCGGCATGATCGGCGCGCTGGGAACGGGCATCGTCTATGCCCCGTCGCTCGGTGGTCCCGGTGGTGCGGATTTCTCGATCGGCGGCCAGCTGGTGACCCAGGCATCGGCAGTGGGGGCCACGATCGTGATCGCCGCAGTCGGCACCGTGATCGCCATCTACATCGCCAAGGCTGTCACCGGCCTGCGGGTTTCGCCTGAAGTCGAAGTCGAAGGTCTCGACATCGGCGAACACGGCGAGCGCGCCTACAACTGACAAGTTTGGCGGGGCCGGGGTTTCACAGGCTCCACCCCGGTCCCGCCTCCCGCCGTTCCTCCTGCGAACGAAGACTCAAAGGGTCGGAGCTAATGCTCCGGCCCTATTTTTGCGTAAGTGCCTGTGTATCATTTAGGCAACAAATTCTGCCAAATCGGGGCCGCAGTCCGGAATTGAGACACCCGTTTCAAGGCAGGACTGGAACCAAAACCCTTGTGAAAGCTTCAAAAGCACGGGCAGCGAGGGTTCATCCGCGCCGTCACTGGTTGCCCGCGGGCAAAAGCAGTTACAGTTGCCAGTAGCCAAAGCTGCAACTAAAAGGGCCAGTGCGCAGGTCAAAGGGGAATATAACATGAGAAAACTTACGCTGGGCATGGCTGTTGCCTCGATGGCAATTGCAGCTCCGGCTCTGGCCAAAGACGGTCAGGCCTATATCGGGCTCGAGTCTGGTATCGTTACAGATCAAGGAGTTGATTACCGAATCAACACCACGAACAACGGTGCATCTGTCGATTACAAGCTTGGCTGGGAACTCGGTGGCGTCATCGGTTATGACTTCGGCCCCATCCGTACGGAAGCGGAACTTGCCTATCACAAGCAGCGTGCCGACTCGGTCAACTCGCCTGTCGTCGGTGTTCCGCGCTTCACCACTACGCCTGTTCCGGGTCTGTATAACGCAGTAGTTGGCGAACAGAGCGTAACAACTGCCATGGCTAATGCGCTGTTCGACATCGGCGGTGAAGATGGCGTCGGTTTTTCGATCGGTGCGGGCGCTGGCCGTGCATGGGTCGCGGGTGACGAATCCGTCGCCGTCGGTCCGGGCTGGTTCAACACCACCGATCGTAACTGGGCGTGGCAGGGCATTGCCCAGCTCCGCATCCCGGTCACCGATCAGGCTGAAATCGGCATCAAGTATCGTTACCTGAACACGATGCAGATGCAGTTCCGCGATACCGCGGGCCGCACCAACACGTTCGAGCTGACATCCCACTCGGCGCTGGTGACGCTGACTGCCAACCTCGGCGCGAAGGCACCGCCGCCGCCGCCGCCGGTGATTGCGCCTCCGCCGCCGCCTCCCCCGCCGCCTCCGCCCCCGCCGCCTCCGCCGCCTGTGGCGCAGCCGTGCAACCGTGGCCCGTACATCGTGTTCTTCGATTGGGATAAGGCGGATATCACGCCCGAAGCCGCGTCGATCCTCGACAGCGCGGTTACGGCATATGGCCGCTGCGGTTCCGCAGCGATCATGCTGGCTGGCCATGCTGACCGTTCTGGTTCGACCCAGTACAACGTCGGCCTGTCGCAGCGCCGCAACACCAACGTCCAGGGCTACCTGGCCGGCAAGGGTGTTCCGGGCACGCGGATCACGACGCAGGCCTTCGGTGAAGGCAGCCCGCGCGTTCCGACCGCTGACGGCGTGCGTGAACCGCAGAACCGTCGCGTGGAAATCACTTACGGTCCGGGTTCGGGCATGTAAGCGACACCAGTCGCACGAATTAGGGGCCGGGAGAGCAATCTCCCGGCCCCTTTTTCATGTGCGACGCAGCGGGTTTGGCCTCGCTGAGGCCGCTGCAATCAGGCGGGCTTGCTGGCGGCAAACATGTCCAGCAGAGCGGAGATCGGGGTCACGTCGTAGCCTGCCCCGGCGGCGGCTTCCGCAATCGCATCCGGTTTCCGGCCCAACCGCGCCTGCGCGAGCGACCACAGTAGCGTCGACCGCGTGCCGCTGCGGCAATAGGCCAGCACGCGCCCGGCGTTGTTCTCCAAGGCCTGCACCAGGGCATCGACCTGCGGTTCGCTGAAGCCGGCATGGGTCACGGGAATCGCCAGATAGTTCATGCCCAGTTTGCGGGCTTCCTGTTCGATCGTGCTTCCATCGGTCTGGTCATCCGATTCGCCTTCGGGGCGGTTGTTGATCACCAGCGTGCAGCCCAGCCGCGCGGCTTCGTGCAAGTCTGCCACGTCGATCTGCGGGCTGGCCCAGAAACTGTCGGTCACTTGGCGGAAATCAGGCATTTATCCAGCTCCATCGGGTCAATCGGCGTGTTCCCGCGCTTGTTGCCCAAGGTGTCGTTTCAGGCAAGCAATCCCCGTATGGCGCGCCTCAACAACCGGTGGTCTAATTTCATTCCCTTGCTTTTCATTCTTCGCTATACCGGGTGAAATGGAGAGCCGGATTTTACTGGCGCTTCCAGCCGTGCGGCTTCGTCCGTGCCGCCGGCTCGTGGAATGAGGG
>JBDLVD010000042.1:0-14370 GCA_039804965.1 Pseudomonadota bacterium | reverse complement strand
TCCCCCAGTGGCGCGATCGATCCGGGGGAACAGGCGCGGTTCACGGCCGGGCTGGTCGACCTACGGCGGCGGCAGGGGCTGTATCAGCAGGACGAAAAGGGCGTCTCCATCAGCGGCGGGGTGCTGTATCAGGCCCGTATCGCGCTGCCGTCCAACGTTGCCACCGGATCTTATACCGCTGAAACTTTTGCCATTTTGCGCGGGCGGGTGATTGCATCCGCGATAGCGCAGGTGGAAGTGAAGAAGACCGGGTTTGAAAAGCTGGTGGCCGACCGGGCGCAGGACAGTTCGATGCTTTACGGCCTGTTCGTGGTTGCGCTGTCGCTGTTCATGGGGTGGCTGGCGGGGCGCATTTTCGCGCTTGTCTGATCGCCCGGACCGGCTGCAATTGACCTGATCTTAACTGCAACGGCTCTACGCCCGCCCTGCGACAGGATAACAGGGCGCGATTTGCATGACCGAAATGCCGCAGCAACAGTTCCGCACCAGCGAACCCGCGCCGGACCAGCGTGAAAGCGCCGCCCGCCCGCCGGCTCCGTTGCCGAACCCGCAACCCGCGCGGCAGGTAACCCCGCAACCCGTTCCGCAACCAGTCCGGCAACCCGCCCACGGCGCGCAGGATCCGATCGGCGTAGTGCTGGAAATCGCCGGGGCGGGATCGCAGATCGCGATCGATCTGGTGCGGCTGAACGAATGCATGGGCCACCCCGATCCGTCGATTGCATTGGCGGGGCAGGTCGGCAGCCAGATCAAGATCCGTACCGGCGATGGCTGGTTACTGGCCAATGTCCGCAACCAGCGGCAGGACCGCCGCGGCGATGGCAATAACATCGTCGCCAACATCGATTTCATGGGTGAAGGGCGTGAAGAAAAGCTGACCGGCCGCATCCACAGCTTCCGGCGCGGGGTCACCCGTTATCCGATCCCCGGCGCGCTGGTCTATCCCGCCACGACCGAGGACTTGCGGCAGATCTATGCCTCCGACGGGCGCAGCGCGATCCAGATCGGCACCGTCTATCCCACCAGCGAAATCCGCGCCGGCGTCTATGTCGATGCGATGCTGGGCAAGCATTTCGCGCTGCTGGGTTCCACCGGCACCGGCAAATCGACCAGCGCCGCGCTGATCCTGCACCGGATCTGCGAAACCGCGCCGGCGGGCCATATCGTGATGATAGATCCGCACGGTGAATATGCCTCTGCGTTTCGCAACACGGGCATGATCTTCGACGTATCGAACCTGCAGATGCCGTATTGGCTGATGAATTTTGAAGAACATTGCGAAGTGTTCCTCAGTTCCAAGGGCAATGAACGGCAGGTCGATGCCGATATTCTGGCCAAGTGCCTGCTGAAGGCCCGCAGCAAGAACCGGCTGGCCGAAGCGATGGGCAAGATCACCGTCGATTCCCCGATCCCCTACCTCCTCAGCGATCTGACCAACCTGATCCAGGACGAAATGGGCCGGCTGGACAAGGCCACCTCCACCGCGCCGTACATGCGGGTGAAGACCAAGATCGACGAACTGAAAGCCGATCCGCGTTACCAGTTCATGTTTTCCGGGATGCTGGTGGGCGACACCATGGCCGATTTCATCGGCAAGATCTTCCGCATGCCGTCTGATGGCAAACCGATCGCCATCATCGATGTGTCCGGTGTGCCGAGCGACATTACCACCACCGTGGTCGCCGTGTTGAGCCGCATGGTGTTCGATTTCGCCATCTGGGGCCGCGAGGAACGCCCGCGCCCGGTGCTGCTGGTGTGCGAAGAAGCGCACCGCTACGTGCCGAACGAAAAGAACGCCGATGGGTCTTCGGTCGGCCGCATCCTCAGCCGCATCGCCAAGGAAGGCCGCAAATACGGCATTTCTCTGGGCCTGATTACCCAGCGCCCATCCGACCTTGCCGAAGGCGTGCTGTCACAGTGCGGCACTATCATTTCGATGCGCCTGAACAACGAACGCGATCAATCGTTTGTGAAAGCGGCGATGCCCGAAGGCGCGCGCGGGTTCCTCGATTCCATCCCCGCACTGCGTAACCGCGAATGCATCATCTGCGGTGAAGGGGTGGCGATCCCGATGAGGGTTTCGTTCGACAATCTGGAAGAAGCAAAGCGCCCGGCATCGGAAGACCCCAGCTTTACCGACTTGTGGCGGCAAAGCGGCGGCGAAGAAGATGCGGTTATCCGCACCGTCCAACGCTGGCGCTCGCAAAGCAAATAACTATCGCGCCGCCCTCTGGTAAACGGGGCGGCGGCGATCTTACAAATCGGGGACCATGCGACCGGCGGGCTCGCCCGCAGCGTGGATTTCTTCCTGCGCTTCCTCGCTTGTTTCCGGCACCGAATGCTTCCGCCAGCCGGAAAAGCGGTAGAAGCCCCAAGCCAGCGCCAGGCCGACCAGCGAACTGACCGGGAAGGAATACCAGATCGCATCCGGGCCAAGCCAGCGATAGGTCAGGTAATAGTAGCCCAGCCGCGCGGGGTAGAGGGCAATGGCGATGATGATCAGCGGCACCCATACTGCGCCGCCGGCGCGCATGGTGGCGGTGTAAACCATGGTCATGCCGAACAGCACGAAGCTCCACCCGGCCAGCATCTGGATATGGCGGGCCACCGGCACGGCGGCGCTTTCCGGGCCGAGGAACAGCACCAGCGCCGCCCGGTCGAACACCAGCAGCAGCACGGTCAACAGGCCGGTCATCAGCAGGTTGATCAGCACGCCGGCATGGGTGATGTGGTCCAGCCGGTGCCATTTCTTCGCGCCGATGAACTGCGCCGCCATGGCCGAAACCGCACCGCCAACCGCCATTGCCGGCATCTGGATATAGGTGAACAGCTGCATTGCCGCGGCGTAAGCGGCCGTCATAAGCAGGCCTTCGCGGTTGACCAGCCCCACCACGATGATGCCCGCCGCGCTCATCACCAGCATCTGCGCGCCCATCGGCAGGCCCTTGCTGACGATGTAGTTTAGTTCTTCCCGGCTGGGCTTCAGATAGGCGAGTTCCGCCCCGCGCAGCCGCAGCGGCAGATCCTTGGCGTAGACATAGATCAGCATCCCCGCGAACGAGGTGAGGCTGGCGATGATGGTGGACGTGGCCGAACCGGCGATGCCCATCGCGGGGAAGGGGCCATACCCGGCGATCAGCATCGGGTTCAGCACCGTGTCGATCAGCACAGTCACGGCCATGAAGATCAACGGCGTGCGCGCATCGCCGGTGCCGCGCAGGCCCATGGTCAGGATGATCGACACCATCATGAACGGCATCGATATGAACATCAGCCGGATATAGGTGAGCGCCAGCCCATAGGCGTTGCCCGGTGTCTTCAGCAGATCGAGCAGCGCAGGCGCGCCGATATATCCGACGATAGCGATGGCCAGCATCAGTACGGCGGAAAAGCCCGCTGCCGTGCCGAAAGTTCGGCGCGCGCCGTCGATGTCGCGTGCGCCGAACCGCTGGCCCACGCGAATGGTGGCGGCCATACCGAACCCGAACGCGGCCCCTGCCACCAGGAACATGATGATGTTGGCATTGGCGGTGGCCGCCAGCGCATCTTCGCCGATCATCCGCCCGACCCAGATCGAATTGATCGTGCCGCTGAGCGATTGCAGCATGTTCGAAAGCAGGGTGGGGATGCTGAACAGCATCAGCGTGCGAAGAATGGGGCCTTCGGTCAGATCCCCGCGCATCGGCCTGCCGGCGTGGGGGGCTGGTTTGGCGGCGTCGGTCTGGCTCATGTTCCCCTAGTGTCGCCGAATAGTTGAATGTGCAAGCGTTTGGACAGCGCCATGCCGTGGCTTATGCACAAAGGGGCCAGCCAGCGTTCGCGCCCCTCCAGCGTGGCCACGTCGGTGCCTTCCGCCATCAGGAAGATGCGGCCATGTGCGATGCCGAAACGGGCGGCGAGTGCCAGCACTTCGGCCACGTCATCGGGCTGGGCCACGACGAATTTGAACCATGCACGCGGGTCTGCCGCCCATGCCTGCAACCGTTCGGGCGGCAGGGCCAGATCGGCTGGATTGCCCGAATGGCTCAGCTTCGGGCTGACGTTGAACTGCGCCACCAGCGGTTCCAGCGCCGGATGCGGGGCCACGGTGCCGTTGGTTTCCACTTCCACCACGATGCCGGGCTGCTTTTCCAGCAGCAGGGTGAGCATTTTCGCCAGTGCCGCGCCTTGCAGCAACGGTTCGCCGCCTGTCACCACCAGCCGGGGCTGGTCCAGCGAGGCGATCCGCGCGGCCACGTCCGCTTCATCCAGCACCAGCTGGTTGGCAGCACGATCATGCGTTTCCCCGCCCCGGTGCGGGCGATTGTCGCCGGTAAAATGCCAAGTGTAGGGCGTGTCGCACCACTGGCAGGCAAGGTTGCACCGGCTCAGCCGCACGAAGGCGCAAGGCTTGCCCATGCTCGGCCCTTCGCCTTGCAGGCTGGCGAAGATTTCCGCTTCGCCGGGGGCTTGGGTGGCGAGCGTCAGCATGGGGCGCAAACCAGACGATTGCGGCACAGATCGTCATCCCAGCGCAAGCTGGGATCTCGTGCCGGTGTCACGACGATGGAGATCCCGGCTTGCGCCGGGATGACGAGGGGAGACTTCCCCCGCGCCATTATCCCAGCCGTGCCAGCGCCGCGGCCAGCCGTTCCGCCTCTGCCGCATGGTGGGCATGGTCGGCGCGCGCCTTCTCCACCGCTTCGGGTTTGGCCTTTTCGACGAAGGCCGGATTGTTGATCCGCCCTTCCAGCGATTTGGCTTCCTTCAGCGAGGCGTCGCGAGCCTTGGTCAGCCGCGCCTTTTCAGCGTCGATATCGATCACGCCTTCCAGCGGGATGACGAACGTATCTTCGCCGGCAGTCACCTGCATCGCCGCTCCTGCGGGTGCCGGGGCTATCGATACCGGGGTCAGCCGGGCCAGCCGTTCGATCGATGCCATGTTGGCCGTAATCGCCTTGCGGCCCCGTTCGCCGGGCGTTTCGCAGAACGCGGCCAGCTTCGCACCGGGGGCAATGCCCAGTTCGTTCTTGGCGGTGCGGATGTTGCTGGTCAGCGAAATCAGCCATTCGACCTCGGCCTTGGCTTCGGCATCCACGTGGGCTTCGGGGTTGGGCCACTGCGCCACGATCAGATCGTAGGGCCGGCTACCCTGAGCGTGCCACAGCTCTTCGGTGATGAAGGGCATGAACGGGTGCAGCATGACCAGAATCTGGTCCAGCACCCAGCCGGCGACGGCTTTCGTTTCTTCGTCGAAGTTTCCTTTGACCAGTTCGATGTACCAGTCGCAGAAAGTGGCCCATGCGAAGTGATAGACGGTGTTGGCCGCCGCATCGAAGCGCAGGTCAGCCATCGCCTTGTCCAGCGTGGACAGCGTTTCCACCACTTCACCGATGATCCAGCGGTTGACGGCGCTGGTCGCGGCAGGCGCGGCGACAGAGGTGCTCGCGCCGATGCCATTGGCCTGACAGAAACGGGTGGCGTTCCACAGCTTGGTGGCGAAGTTGCGGTATCCTTCGACCCGGCTTTCATCCATCTTCACATCACGGCCCTGGCTTTCCATCGCCGCCATGAAGAACCGCAGCGCGTCCGCACCGTACTTGTCGATCAGCAGCAGCGGATCGATCACGTTGCCCTTGGACTTGGACATCTTCTGCCCGTCAGCCGCGCGCACCAGCCCGTGCAGGTACAGCCGCTTCCAGGGCACCTGCCCTTCGTTGAACTGCATCCCCTGCATCGCCATCCGCGCGCACCAGAAGAACAGGATGTCGAAGCCGCTGATCAGCAGATCGTTGGGATAGTGCCGCGCGTACAGATCGGCATCGGCATCCGGCCAGCCAAGCGTGGCAAACGGCCACAGCGCGGAGGAGAACCACGTGTCGAGCACGTCGGAATCACGGTGCAATACAGCGGTGTTTTCGATTGCTTGCCCGCGGTCAGAAGGATTGTCCCCAATTTGAATATCAAAACGATCAGGATAAAATTCTCTAGCCTGTTTAATCGCTTCTTCTTCTGTCTCGGCGACGAAAACCTTCAATGAAAGCGGCTGTCGTCCGATCTCGCGCAAATTGGAGTCGGTGCGAATTACGTCGCCTGTTGCAAGAGATCCATCTTCGCGAATGTTAGGCCCATACCACGCCGGAATCCGGTGGCCCCACCACAGCTGGCGCGAGACGCACCACGGCTGGATGTTTTCCATCCAGTTGAAGAAGGTCTTTTCCCAGCTTTTCGGGATGATTTCGATGCGGCCATCGCGCACGGCCTGCATCGGCGGCTGGGCCAGCGTGTGCGCATCGACATACCACTGATCGGTCAGCCACGGTTCGATCACCACGCCGCCCCGGTCGCCATAAGGCGTCTGGATGGTGCGCGGTTCGGCGTCGTGCGCTTCTTCTTCGCCGTCTTTATTCTTCGTGATGTGCGGGATCAGGAAACCGAGTTCCTTCATCCGGCTGACCACCAGCGAGCGCGCATCGAACCGGTCCATGCCGACGAATTCGGCCGGCACCAGACCGTCTGTAACCTGCACCACGCGGGCTTCGGCATCGAGCATGTTGAGCATGTCAGCCGGCTTGATCCCGGCGCGCTTGCCCACTTCGAAGTCGTTGAAATCGTGGCCGGGCGTGATCTTGACCGCGCCGCTGCCCAGTTCCGGGTCGGCATGGTCGTCCGCCACGATCGGCACCCGGCGGCCGGTCAGCGGCAGAACCACGAACTTGCCGATGACGGACTGGTAACGCGAATCTCCTCCGTTCACCGCCACCGCCATGTCGGCCAGCATGGTTTCGGGCCGGGTGGTGGCAACTTCAATGAAATCCTGCCCATTGGCGAGCTGTACGCCATCGGCCAGCGGATACTTGAAGTGCCAGAAGCCGCCCTTGACCTCGCGCGTTTCCACTTCGAGATCGCTGATCGCGGTCTTCAGCTTGGGATCCCAGTTCACCAGCCGCTTGTCGCGGTAGATCAGGCCCTGGTTATAAAGGTCGACGAACACCTTCACCACGGCGCGGGTGAAGTGCGGGTCCATGGTGAACTGTTCGCGGCTCCAGTCCATCGAACAACCGAGGCGGCGCAGCTGGCCGGTGATGGTGCCGCCGCTTTCGGCCTTCCATTCCCACACCTTGTCGACGAAGCCTTCGCGCGAATAGTTGCTGCGCTTGTCGCCGGCGGCTTCCATCTGCCGTTCGACCACCATCTGCGTGGCGATTCCGGCGTGGTCCGTGCCCACCACCCACAGCGCATCCTTGCCCCGCAGACGTTCGTACCGGATCACAATGTCCTGAAGTGTGTTGTCCAGTGCATGGCCGATATGCAGCGAGCCCGTCACATTCGGGGGCGGATTGACGATGGTAAAGGGCTGCGCGTCAGGGCGTGCAGGGCGGAAACTGCCGCTCTTTTCCCATTGGGTGTACCATTTCGCTTCGATGGAAGCGGGGTCGAAGGTCTTGGAAAGCTCGCTGGTCATGTCGGCGCAGCCTTTGCCAGCCCTGCCCGCGAAGGGCAACGCGTTTGCCTTGCCGCCATCGTAATTTGCCCGCATAGCCTATGACCATGCGCGATTGGGCCGATTTCACGGTTGAGGATAGCGGGGGCGGCACCACCATCGCCATCACTGGCCCGCTGCTGGTTTCCACCATCGGCAAGCTGGACCATGCCTTGCGGCTGTTCGATGGCCCGGTGCAGACGGTCGACCTTTCCCGCGTCGGCGTGATCGATACCGTCGGCGCATGGACCGTTTCACGCTTTGCCGATGAACGGCAGGCCAAAGTTACCGGGGCGAGCGAACAGGCCACCCGCCTGATCCAGACCGTGCGCGATGCCGCGAGCAGCGCCGCAATCCAGCCCGACCGGGCGCCGCTGTTCCTGCGGGTATTCGGCGACGTGGGGGACAAGGTGGTGGGCCTTGGCCATGGATCGATCCGGGTACTGTCGTTTCTGGGTGCGATCATCGCGGCGATCGGTTCCACCATTGTCCATCCGCGCCGGTTCCGCGGCAAGTCGCTGGTGCGGCAAATGGAACTGGTGGGGGTATCATCGCTCGGCATCATCGGGTTGATGAGCTTCCTGATCGGTATCGTCATCGCGCAGCAGGGTTCGGTGCAACTGGCGCAGTTCGGGGCGGAAACGCTGACCGTCAATCTGGTGGGCCGCATCACCTTGCGCGAACTGGGCGTGCTGATGACCGCGATCATGGTGGCGGGCCGTTCCGGCAGCGCCTTCGCCGCGCAGATCGGCACGATGAAACTGACCGAGGAAGTGGACGCGATGCGCACCATCGGCGTTTCCCCGGTGGAGGCGCTGGTGCTGCCGCGCATTCTGGCGGCGGTATTCATGATGCCGCTGCTGGGGTTCTATTCCTCTGTCGTCGGCATTATCGGCGGGGCGGTGATCGGGGATCTGACGCTCGGCATCCCGTTCCTCACCTTCCTTTCCCGTATTCAGGAAGTGGTCCCACTGCACGATCTGTGGGTCGGGCTGATCAAGGCGCCGGTATTCGGCCTGATCGTGGCGCTGGCCGGATGTTATCAGGGCCTGCAAGTGCAGGGCAATGCGGAAGAAGTGGGCCTGAAAACCACTGCGGCCGTGGTGCAGGCGATTTTCATGGTGATCGTGATCGACGCTTTTTTCGCGGTCTTCTTTACGGAACTCGGCTGGGGATGACGGACAGCGGCATTCAGGAAACGGTCGAAGCCGAAGCGCGGGATGACATCCCCGGCCTCTACACGGGTGCATTCCCGATCGAGGTCGAAGGGCTGTGCAATGCCTTTGGCGATCAGGTGATCCATGAAGACCTGTCGCTGAAAGTGCGGCGGGGCGAAATCCTGGGCGTGGTCGGTGGTTCCGGCACCGGCAAATCCGTGCTGATGCGATCGATCATCGGGCTGCAACCGCCGCGCGCGGGCCGGATCAAGGTGTTTGGCATCGACATTGCCGACCATACCGAAGAAGCCGCCGGCGTCCGCAGCCGCTGGGGCGTGCTGTTCCAGGGCGGGGCCTTGTTCAGCACCCTGACTGTGGGTGAAAACGTGGAAGTGCCGCTGAAGCAGTTCTATCCGGAACTCGACCGGGAACTGCTGCACGAAATCGCCCGTTTCAAGGTCGTGCTGTCAGGCCTCCCGGATGATGCGGCGAGCAAATATCCTTCCGAACTGTCCGGAGGCATGAAGAAGCGCGCCGGGTTGGCACGGGCATTGGCGCTGGATCCGGAATTGCTGTTTCTGGATGAACCCACCGCCGGGCTGGACCCGATCGGCGCCGCCAATTTCGACACGTTGACGCGCGAACTGGCCGATACGCTGGGGCTGACGGTGTTCCTGATCACCCACGATCTGGATACGCTGTATGCCATTTGTGATCGGGTGGCGGTGCTGGCAGACCACAAGGTGATCGCGGTGGGCACGATCCCGGAACTGCTGGAAACGGATCATCCGTGGATCCAGGAATATTTCAACGGTCCGCGCAGCCGCGCTGCAAGGGCCAGTTTTGACGCTGCGAAAGGGGCCGCATCCGCTGCTTCTGCACCTGCCGCTTCTGCGGTAGACAGCGATGCGGGCAGGAAGGCATAGGCACAGGGGATGGAAACGCGGGCCAATCATATCTGGGTGGGGGCGGTCACGCTGCTCCTGCTGGCCGCACTGGCGGTGTTCTTCGTGTGGCTGGCGCGGATCGGCGATTCCGACCTGCAGGATTACGACATCTTCTTCGAACAGTCGGTGGGCGGGTTGGCCAAGGGATCGGAAGTGACCTTTCAGGGCGTGCCGGCAGGGCAGGTGACGCAGATCGAACTGTGGCGCCAGAACCCTGAATTCGTGCGGGTGCGGGTGTCCTTGCAAAAGGAAATTCCCGTCCTGCAAGGCACCACCGCTTCCATTTCCGCCAGTTTCACCGGCGTTTCCAACGTTTCGCTGGGCGGTGCCGTGCGCGGTGCCCCGCCGATCACAGAACCGGGGCCGGAAGGCCCGCCGGTGATCCCGGCCGCACCGGGCGGGCTTGGCGAAATTCTCGCCAGCGCGCCGCTGCTGCTGGAACGGTTGGCCACGTTGACAGACCGGATGACGCGGCTGCTGTCGGATGAAAATCAGGCATCGATCACCGGAATTCTCGCCAACACCAACCGCATGACTGCAAATCTTGCCGATACGTCGCCTGAACTGAAGGCGGCGCTGGCGGATTTGCGCGGGACGCTGGCACAATCGACGAAGACGCTGGCGGCGTTTGAAAAGACGCTGAATTCGACCGACAGCCTGCTCAACAATGAAGGCACCAGCCTGGCAGGCGAATTGCGCGCGACGATGAAAAGCGCGCGGCAGGCGGCCGATAGTCTGGATGCAACCTTGCAGGATAGCCGCCCGGCGGCGCGTGAACTGTCGCAGACCACGCTGCCGGCAGCCAACGCCACCTTGCAGGATCTGCGCCGCACCAGCGAAGCCCTGCGCGCGATGACCGAACGGCTGGAAAGCCAGGGTGCGGGCGCATTGGTGGGCGGCGGCAAGCTGCCCGATTACAAACCTTGAGGAGCCAGAGAGTGCGCCGCATGTCGAACAGGATCCTCCTTGCCGCAACTGCCGTGCTGGCGCTGGCGGGGTGTGTCAGCCTTGCGCCTGACCCGCCGGCCAAGTTGCTGACGCTGACGCCTGCCGCGTTCGCCCCCAGTGGTGAAGGATCGGGCGGCACGGCCAGCAGCGCGCTGGTGGTGGCCGAACCGGGCACTACCGCCCGCCTCGCGGTTACCCGTGTTCCGGTGCAGGTCAGCGACAGCAGCCTTGCCTATCTGAAGGACGCGCAGTGGGTGGAAAAGCCCACCCGTCTGTTCCGCAACCTGCTGGCCGAAACCATCCATGCCCGCAGCAAGCGGCTGGTCGTGGCTGAAGGTGCGCTGGGCTATGCCACGGCCAGCACGCTTTCGGGCCAATTGCTCGACATGGGGTATGACGCAGCCAGCGGCAGCGTGATCATCCGCTACGATGCCATGTTGCAGCTTCCGGGCGGCGAAGTGCGTACCCGCCGGTTCGAAAGCCGCGTGGACGGCGTGCAGGCGAAAGCCGAACCGGTTGGCGCGGCGCTCAATCAGGCGGCAAATTCGATGGCAGGCGAAGTGGCGGACTGGGTCGGCTGATCAGCCCGACCGCGCCAGCCCCTACCGCGCCAGTCCCGACCGCGCCAGCGAAGCAAATCGTGCTGCGGCCAGAAATGCCGCCAGCCGCCGGGCGCGCAGTTCTTCCGCCGTCCATTCCCAGCCCCACTGTTCGGCCTGCCAGTCTTCTTCGCAGTTGGCGGCGGTGAACAGCGCATCCGCGTCGGCGCCCGGTTCCAGCACGGCCAGCGCGGTGATCATCGATGCGGCCAACGGGGCCAGCGTGTTGATTGCCGCCAGCGTGAAATCGTCCTGTGCTGCCAATACCGCGCGCAGGCGGTCCATCGTGGCGGCAGGTTGCGGGCGGTGGATGATGCCGCTGATCCGTTCGAACCGAACCCCCAGCCGCGCCTCTGCCGCGCTTGTCAGCGGTTCCCACAGCTCTTGCTGGCGGCGGAACAGCGGTTCGTCCGGATCGGCGCGGTAACACAGCGTATCGGTTTCGGCATAGGCGAGCATCCGCGTGATCGTGTCGGCGCGATCCGCCCGCACCTTGTCGATCGCGAAATCGGCCATGTCACGCATGGGGAAGGCAGCTGGGTCGATCTCGTCACCCTGGTTGCGCCATTCTTCGGCCAGCAGGTCCGCCAGACCGGCCCCGGGCAGGATCTGCGCCGCACCGCCCTGCGTTCGCAAGGGGCGGCCATCCAGCGTGATCTGGAAACCGCCTGCGGCCGGAGCCACCGCCACATCTTTCCAGAACCGCTTCATTCGCTTGGCGTGCGCCATTTGCGCGACAGCAGCTGCGGAACCACGAAGGCATCAGTGAGGCCGATCGCGAACAGCACGTAGCCGCCAATGGCCGACCCGCCCAGTTGCCCGTTCAGCATCAGCGCCCCTGCCACCACCATGGCCACCCCGCCAAGCCGCATCGCGCCGATGATCAGCCAGCGGTTTCGGGCCAGTTCGTCGCTCACAGGTTCAGGCATGCAGCAGTTCCTCCAGTTGGGCGGCACTGTCGGCCACGGCTTCTGCCCCGGCAGTCAGCAGTTCCTCCGCCGGGTGGTACCCCCAGGACACGCCAATGGCCCTTGTCCCGGCGGCGCGGGCCATTTCGATGTCGTAGCTGGTATCGCCGATCATCACCGTCTGTTCGGGCAGGGCCATGGCATCCGTCATCGCTGCCAGCAGCATGGCCGGGTGCGGTTTGGACGGGTGCCGATCTGCCGTGTGCAAGGTGTCGAAGTATTGCGCGATGCCATGCGCCGCCAGTGTCAGCGCCAGCCCCCGGTCGGACTTGCCGGTGGCGACGCCCAGCGTCCAGCCGCCTGCGTGCAATCGCGCGACAAGGTCGGCGATGCCTTCGAACAGCGGTTCCTGCACCATCCCTTGCCGCCGGGCTTCGGAATAGAAGTGCTTGTAGGTCATCACCGCATGGGCGTGCAGTTCAGGCTCCTCGTCCGGGGCCAGTTGCGCGATGGCGACCGGCAGGCTCAGCCCCACGATCCGGCGCACCGCGCTGCGGGCAGGCTTTTCCAGCCCGACCGCTTCGAACGTGGCTTCCATCGCGTTGCACACGGCTGCCTGCCCGTCGCTCAGCGTCCCATCGCAATCGAACACGGCAAGCCGGGTTATCGGCGCAGGCATGTTACCTATCGCCCTTCGGCTTGGCTCCGGTCCGGGGGGCGGAGCGGGCCTTGCCGGTATCTGCGCGCCCGCGCCGTTCGCCCTTGCGTGCCTTGCGATATTGCTTGGCATGGGCCTTGGCCAACTGCTTCTTCACCGCCTTGCCCGGTGGCGGCGGGCCGCGTTCCGGTTCGGCGGTGCTTTGCGCAGGGTCGAAGCCCAGCTGTTCCATGCTGTTGGCAAAATGCTCGGGCAAATCTGCCGTCACGTCCAGTGTGGTGCCGCCCGGCGCATCGATGATCAGGCGGCGGGCGTGCAGGTGCATCTTGCGGCTGATGGAACCGGTGAGGAAGGCATCCTGCCCGCCATACTTGCCATCGCCCACGATCGGGTGGCCGATTGCGGCCATGTGGACGCGCAACTGGTGCGTGCGCCCGGTCAGCGGCTGCAATTCCACCCACGCAGCGCGGTTGCCGGCACGATCGACCACGCGATAGCGGGTCTTGGCCGGCTGGCCGTTTTCTTCATCGACATGCATCTTTTCGCCGCCGCTGCCCGGCTGCTTGGCCAGAGGCGCTTCGATCATGCCTTCGTGAATGTCGGGCACGCCGACCACCAGCGCCCAATAGATCTTCTTGGCCGAACGGCCGGAAAACCGCTTGGAGAAAAAGGCTGCGCTGCCGGGGGTGCGGGCGATCAGCAGGACGCCGCTGGTATCCTTGTCCAGCCGGTGGACAAGGCGCGGCCGGGGCTCGCCATCGTCCATATAGGCGTCCAGCAACCCATCGACGTGGCGGGTGGTGCCGGTGCCGCCCTGGGTGGCAAGCCCGGGCGGCTTGTTCAGCACCAGCGCGGCTGGGCTGCGTTCCAGCAGCATGGCCTGCGCCAGTTCCATGTCCTCGGCGGACATTTCCCGTTTCTTGGGCGCAGAGCTTTTGGCGATATCGCCGCCCGGTGGCACGCGCAGCACCTGCCCGGTCGCCAACCGGTCTTCCGGTTTTACGCGCTTGCCATCCACGCGGATCTGCCCGGTCCGCGCCCAGCGCGATACCGTGGCAAAGCCGATCTGCGGCAGGTGGCGTTTGAACCAGCGATCCATCCGCACGCCATCGTCATCCGCCGCGACGGTGAACTGGCGGACCTGATCGTCGTTCTGTTTTGCCGTCGTGGTCATGCCGCCACCCGCATCACGATCAGGCCGGCATATAGGGCGGTCAGCCCCGCCAGCACGGAAATGGCTGCATAGGCGACGCTCTGGCCTGCCTGTCCTCGCTCGATCAACAGCATCAGCTCCAGGCTAAAGGAAGAAAAGGTGGTGAACCCGCCCAGTACGCCCACGCCCAGCAGCAGGCGATACTGTTCGCTCCCCTGGCCATGGCGCGCCAGCCAGCCAGCCAGCAGACCCATGGCCATGCTGCCGATGACATTGACCGTCAGTGTGGCCCACGGAAAGGCGGCGATGGCCTGCGGGCCCATCAGATGGGTCAGCAACCGGCCGGTCTGGTAACGCAGCAGCGCACCAATTCCGCCGCCAATCGCGACATGGGCAGAAGCCATCAAAGGGGAAGGGGCGTTCATTTGCGCGGCTTAGCCATCGCTTTGCTAAGTGGGAAGGGCTTCCTGTCCTTGCTTTTGCACTGCGATTCGCATATCGGCCCGGCGGTGAGCTGATCCGGCATGGATTCGGCACG
>JBDLVD010000041.1:0-14653 GCA_039804965.1 Pseudomonadota bacterium | reverse complement strand
CCACGATGGCTTCGCGCCCCCTGGTCACGCGCATCGCTGCGTCTAGCCGCTGCACGGCGACTGCCAGATCACCTGCGGAATAGGCGATGTCCGACCACATCAGCTGCGTCGGCACGTCATACCAGCCCAGCCCGCCTGCCGCGCGCAACAATCCTTCCCCGCGGCTGCTTTGTCCTGCTTCCAGCGAGCGGATCGCCAGCGTGCGGACAGCTGCAGCGTCGATCGGTGCCTTGGTAACGGCGCGGGCCGCCAGCGCGATCGCCCGTTGTGGCCGCCCGCCTTTGGCTTCACGCTCGGATGCGGCAAGCAGCGGGCCGAGGCCGGGCGTGCGGACAGACAGCCGCGCACCCGTGCCATAGGCGGCGTCAAGCCGCGCTGCGCCGTTGGCCCATGCCACTGGGATCAGCGCGCCTATCAGTGCTACCGGCACCAACCGCGCAAGCAAGAGTGGCAGCTGCACGATCAGGCGTCCTTCTTGGTGCTGCCGTCCGAACCATAGCTGTAATATTCGTAGTAGTCGTATTCGTAGCCGAGCCCGGCCTTCCTGGCTTCGAACTTTGTCAGCGCCGCGCCGATCAACTTGCTGCGCGTAGTGCCTAGGCGGCGGATCGCACCCTTGGTACGGCCGCCATAGCCGCTGTTGGATTCGATCACGAGCAGGGTGGCTTCGATCTGGGCCGCCAGCAGGGGAGCGTCGGCCAACCCGATTACCGGCGGGCCATCGAAGATCACCACGTCGAATAGGGCGTTCAGCCTTGCAACGATGGAAGGTAGCATCCCGCCGCTCAGCAGTTCGGTGGGATTGGGCGGAATGGTGCCGGAAGGCAGGATGGTTAGCCCGGTGCCGCCGATCGGGATCAGCACGTCTTCCACGGCCAGGTTCTGGACAAGCAGGTCGGACAGGCCGCGCTTGTTTGATTCGCCGAAGAACTTGTGCATCGCCGGGCGCCGCAAGTCGGCATCGACCAGAGCCACGCGCTTGCCGAGACGGGCGATGCTGGTAGCCAACGCATAAGATGTGGTGGATTTGCCTTCCGAAGGTTGTGACGATGTCACCAGCAAGGCCGATGGCAGTCCGCGCTGGGTCGAATACATCAATGCCGTGCGCAAAGCGGCATAGGCTTCTGTCAGCTGTTCCTTTGGCTGTTTCAGGATCTCACCGATGTCGGCATCCACGGCAGCGCGGGGGATGACGCCCAGCACGCGCAGGTCCAGCTTGCGTTCGATATCCAGCGGCGATCTCACGGCATCGTCGATCTGTTCGCGCAGATAGACCAGCAGAAATGCCAGAACGAACCCTCCAAACAGACCGATCGCTAGATTGGTCAGCAGTTTGGGCGAAGACGGTCGCGGTGGCAGGTCAGCCCGATCAATGATCGCTACATTGTTTGCCGTCACCCCTGCGGTGGCGCTGACTTCCTTGAAACGTTGCAAGAGGCCGTCATACAAGGTGCGGTTAGTATCGGCTTCGCGTTCGAGAATGTTCAATCGCACGGACCGGTCGAGTTCGCCCAAGGTGGCGTCCTTCAGCCCCGCAACCTGCGTTTCCAGCGATTGTTCTGCCCCGCGAGCCGATTGATACTGTTGCTGGATGGACGAGCGGATGGATGACGACAGGCTGCCCAGTTGCCGATCCAGTTCCGCCAGCTGCGACCGCAGTTCTTCCACGCGCGGATGCTGTTCCAGATGCCGGGCGCTTTCTTCGCTGAGATCCGCCACGGTTTCGGTCCGCTGCCGCAACAGTTCCTGGATCGCCTGGTTCTGCAGCACTTCGGGAATGTTCATCGCCGATCCTGCGGCCGCTGACCGCCATTTCTGTTCGGCGGCGATGCGGTTTGCCCGTGCGGTGTTGAGCGCGGTGTTGAGCTGGCCCAAGCTTTCAGTGGTGATCGACTGTGTGCCTGGCTGGCTGCCCGCTGCCCCGTTACTGGCCGGACCAACGGATATGATCCCCGCCGAACGGGCATAGTTGTTCAACGCCCGTTCCGATGCTTCCAGCTTGCCTTTGGCTTCCACCAGTTGCTGCGCCAGAAATTCTCGCGCGTAGCTGGAACTGTTGTATTTACGTTGCAGATTGCCGGTGACGAAGTTGGCCGCATACTGGTTCACCACGTCGGCCGACATCTGCGGGTCGGCGCTTTCGAAGGAAATTTCCACGATGCGCGAATTGGGGGGCAGTACGATGCCCAGATTTTTCTGCAGCAGGCCCAGTGTCAGTTCGCGCTGCTGCTGTTCGGTCGGCGCTTCGTTGCCCAGCTTGGCTCCCATCGCGGTATAGAACTTGGCATTGCCGAACAGCTTGAGGCTTTCTGCCACGCTGATCGCCATGGCGCGGCTGCGAAGGATGTCAGTCTGGGTTTGCAGGAAGCGGTCTGTATCCTGATAGGATGTAGCCGGTTCCACATCCTGGACGTTCAGCACGCGCTGAGTTTCCTGATCGATCTGGATGCTGGAATAAGACGTGTAGCGCGGGGTGGCGAGCAAGGTGGCCGCCAGAGCCAGCACGAAGCCAAGCACCACCGCCGCGATGATGATCAGCAGATTGCGTCGCAACATGGCCCAGAACACCCGCAGGTCCAGGCTGTTGGTCACTTCGCTATCGAAATCGTCATCCAGTTCAGGGGCGAAGATTTCGGTGTTGATCTGCTGGGGTTGGGTATCCACCGCGACGTATCCTAGAAATTCCGGAAGGTATTGAGAGAGCTGAGCAGCAGCGGTGCACTGGTCAGGAAATCGCGGAATGCGCCCTTGATGGCGGAAAATCCGACCACTACCGTATCGCCACCGCGGATCTGCGGATCAGGCGCCAGCCCGGACCGGATTTGCGATACGTCGAACACCGCGCCATATCTTTGCCCGTCGATGACTCGGAAAATGACCACCCGGTCCAACGCGGCCACTCGCGTCGGGCTCTTGGCCCGGGCCAGTGCTTCCAGCAGGGTCGTGTTGCCGCCGATTTCGTAAACGCCAGGGTCGGTCACGTTGCCTTCCACCACCACCCGCTGCGAGACCGAAGAACTGACCGCCACCGTGACTTGCGGGTTGCGGAGATAGCGTTCGCCCAGCCGCGCGGCGATTTCGCCCGACAGTTCGGCACTGGTCTTGCCTGCTGCCTGCAGGCTGCCGATCAGGGGGAACAGCAGGTTGCCGCTCGCATCGACCTGAATGTCCTTCATCGTCAGGTCCGGTTCGCGGAAGACGTTGACTGACAGCACATCCAGGGGATTGATGCGGTAATCGGCCTGTGGCTCGTTTGCCGAAGGGGCTGGAAACGATTCATAGGCTGCCGCGCCGTGCGGCAGGTTATGCGGTGCGGAAGCGCAGCCACCCAGCGTCAGCAAGATGGTGAGCGCCATGATCGAAGCAATAACCTTCACCGCGTTACTCCTGCATTCGAATGTTGGTTTGCCAGTGCGCCGGCCGGCCCGCCTCGCGCTTGTGTCAGCAAGCCGAATGCCAGTCCTCCAACGGCCAGCATCGTCATGTTCCGCAAAGGATAATCGACGGCCGAATGCAGTGCGATCACCAACAATGTGCCCAGCGCAAACCAGCCTTCGATCGTGCTGGAGCCACCCGCCAGAATCTTGCGTGTGCCGTATGCCAGCACCGTTGCCACTGTCAGCGCCAGCACCGCCATCCCCGCCACTCCGCTTTCCAGCGCCAGTTCGAGGTAATCGTTATGTGCTCGGTTGGTCACCGCTGCTTGCAGATCGTCCAGTGGCTCGATCGTTTGGTAGACCGGCACGAAGGTGCCCATGCCGCTGCCAAATGGAAGATAGGCCGGGATCAGGTCCAACGTGTTGCGCCAGATCACCAGGCGGCTGGCGTCGGATTTTTCCAGTCTGCCGCCGACATCTGCCAGTGCCCCGGTATTCACCGCGGCCCATCCTACTAGGTAGAAAGCGGGCAACACCAGCACCGCCGCCAGGGTCCAGCTGCGCGATCGGCGTCCAAACAGATAGGCCGCCGACAGCAGTACGATGCTAAACAGCGCGATGCCTGCCCGCGATCCGCTTGCCAGAGTGCCCATCGCTAGAATGGTAAGGGCGGCACCAGTGGCGGCGTCGCGCGACCAGTGAATACCTGCGGCTTCCTCGCGGCGCCCCTGTAAAGTGGCCAGCGTTGCGAATCCGCCTACCGTCAGAAAATCTGGCAAAGTGTTGCGGTTGGCGAAAAAGCCGGTCGCGAACCGCAGGGCGGTCTGGTTGTAAAGCTTCAGGCCGCCATTCCCCGCAACGAATTGTAGCACCCCGATCACTGCGGTCAGCAGCGCCATAGCCGCCACTGCACCAAGTAGCCACGCGCGGGCGGTTGGGCCGAATTGAACAACCGAATAGGCCATGATTGCAGGCGCGATCAGGCACAGCAGCGAGGCCAGCGTTGCAGCCGGAACCAGCGATAGCGGACGCCATTGCGAACCTGTCCCGGCAAAGTCGAGGATTCCAGTAACCACGGTGCGTCCGGGTAAGGCCCGCCAGATCGAAGGTGGCAGGGGGATCAACTGGGCCAGCGGCACTGCCAAGATGCCCAGCGCACACAGCCACAGGACGCGGTTGCTGGCGAATGAGGCGAACAACGTTGGCGGGCGCAGAAAAAGCGCTACGGTGGCAAAAAGGAAGGACAGCAAGATCAGGGGGACTTCAGTGGCAGGATTCGGGGTGCCTCCGCCACCGATCACCGTAGCCAGCAGAAAATAGCCCGCGACAAGGGCCAGCAGTGGCCGGTCCGCACGTTCCACCTCTGCAAGGTGGCGGGCCCGATGTTGCCAACCGCTTTGTGACCGAGAGGGCAAAAGTTCCTACTTCCTGAAAGTCGATCGACACCAACCCAGTTGCCGGGATCGAATAATGCCGGTGCGGCACCCGCTCCCCGGCGCTTATCCGCAAATAAGCGCAATCAGCCCGCGCACCCCCTGCAATAACCGCAAAATCTGCGGTCAAATGTGGGATACGACAGGCCGGTTACGAATTCCGAAAACAGCAATAAGGGTTTTGATCAGCCCGAGCTTTTGCCTGTAACTGCGATCACCAAACCGGTGAAAACGGCGAAACCGGCTAGCAGCGCGAAGGGAATGCCAACCAGATCGTGGTTTGCAGTCGCGATCTTGCCTGCACGTACGTTCGAACTGACGCCCGGGTTCGAAAACACGGAACTGGTGTTGGCCTTCGCCGGCAGCGCGGTGGACGGGCGAATCGTTTCGCCAGCCTGAGCAACCGATGCTGCAAACATGCTGCCGATGACGGCGACGGTGGCCAACTTGCGAATGAACATGGGCTATTCCCCCCAAGGGTTTGCGATTGATGCCTGCCCTCATTCGTGATGAATACGAGCAATTGCGTATTATCTAACAGTCACACAGGCGCGCCGCAAGGACATTGTTGCGATGCGGCAAGCAACGGAAAGATCGCACTTCTGCCGACGTGCTTACATCGGAAAACGGACTGAGATGGCTTTTGAACGGCACGTAACGCTGGCTATCGCCGCACTGCTGTCGACGGCGTCCCCGGCCTTTGCTGGGCCGCGGGGTGGCGTAGATGGACAGGCTGTGACTGTCATGGATCAGCGCGTGGCATATCTCGTCGAACTGGCTGTGCAGGATGCACGCGTTAACGATATCGGGTTTCGCATCGCCCGTGCGGCTGCCAACCGCTGCCCTGATCAGCGCGAACTTGCCGGGATAACGCTCCACTCCGCTTCGCAATATGCGCAAGATTGGCGGGAAGCGGCGCAGCAGGCGTTCGGGTTTAGGGGTGAGGTCGCCGTTGCCGCAGTAGCGGAAGGTTCGACATGGGCGGATGCTGGTCTGCACGTGGGGGACAGGATTGTTGCGATCGGCGATACCCACTTGCCTGCCTTTAACGATCTGCAGCGAGGTAATTTCGCCCAGACGGACGACGTGCTCGAACGGCTGGCGGTTGCCCCGGCTGGTGCGCCACTGGCAGTGATCCGTCGCGATCAACCGATGGTCTTGACGTTGCAGGGCCGGGCGGGGTGCGCCGTCCTGTTCCAGATCCGCGGCACTAAGGCGATGTCAGCCAGCGCAGCGCGTGGGTCCGTGTCTGGCCAGCGGCCCCAATGGGTGAGCGTTTCGGCAGGCATGGTCAATTTTGCCGCCGAAGATGCGGAAATTGCGGTCGTGCTGGGGCATGAACTGGCCCACCTCGTTACAGATAGCGAAGCGCAACGCGCCCGCCCGCCCGCGCGAACTGGGACACGGCAAAGGGAAGCGCGCGCCGACAGGGTGGGTCTGCGGCTGGCCGCCTGTGCAGGGTATGATCCGGCTGCGGCGGCGCATTTCTGGCAGAGATACGCGGCATCCAGATGGATCGATGTGCTGGGCAACTTGGGGCATCCAAGTTCCCGTACCCGCGCCCGCGATCTGGCGGCGGAAGCTCAGCAGTTGCGCCAGTCATCCGATGCAGGGTGCGGGCCGGAACTGGTGGATTGAGAAAATTTCTGTAGCCGGCAGCCAGTAGGCTATTTCGAGGGGACCGCGAAGCTTCCCGAAACCCGCCCGCCACTGCTGCCGGTGATACCCGGGGCGGATGCTGCGCGGCCATCGACGCTAGAAAGCCCGGAAGCAAGATCGATCGTCAGCCGGCCGCCCTTCAGCGTATCGCCATTGCGATCGAGCGCAACGCCGCCCGACAGCACGATCACGCGGCGGTTGAAATCATAGACCCCGGCGCTGCCTTGCGCCCGTTCGGTGCCGCGCGTCACCGTGACGCCGCCGGTGGCATCGATCCGCTGGATTTTCAGCCCGTCGGTATCGGTAAAGGCGACAGTGGTGCGCCCGGCGGTCAGCCGCATGTCACCCTGGTTGATGACCACGTTGCCGGACAGGATCACGCGGTGCTGCCGATCCTGCAGTTCGATCCGATCAGCCGCATAATCGACCGGCTGGTTGGAATTGAACCCGGCCAGCGCCTGCGCGCCTGCCACCGAGCCGAATGCCAGTGCGGCGATCGATCCCGCAGCAAAAGCCGCCGCGAAGGAACGGGCGGCGATCTGGGTGAGCGAAAGGTGGGAAGGAGTCATCGCGCCGACCCTAGACCGCGCACGATGCAGTGCCAAGCACCGGTCATGGCAATTTCATCTGCCCGGGCACCATGTGCAGCCGGGCATTGCCCTGCAAGGCCACGGTGCGGGCGCCGATATCGGCCACGATGCTGTCGGCGGAAAAAGTCCCGGCCGGGACCGTCCCTTGAACCCGGCCCTGCCCGTGCAGGATCCGGTCGCGCATGCTGATCGAAACGTCGCTGGCGTCCATCCGGTATCCGTCGGCCGTGCTGAACCGCATCACCCCATCGGCGGCGACCACTTCCTGCCCGATATCGTAATGCCCGGCCCCGGCGCTCAGCACTGCGGGGCCTTCCGGCAGCAGCAGGCGCGCGACCAGATCGTTCATCCGCACCACCGCGACGCTGGCGCTGGTCTGCACCGCGCTGCCGGCCGCGACCGAGAACGGCCGACCGCTGTCATCCTGACCGCGATACATCGCATTGTCGACGCGCAGCCGGTCATCGGCAATGGCGACCTTGTTGCGATCCAGCAGGAAGCTGACTTCACCGCGCGGGGAAAGCGGCGTGACCAGCATCGTTGCGGCAACCACGCCGACCGCGGCGGGCAGGGCAACCGCCAGCACGCGCACCATGCGATCGAGCGAGCCGCCCGGTGCAGCGAAAATCCGCCGCCGGCCCCGTATCTGCTCGGCCTGAATGCTCATGTCCCGATCGTCTCCGCCGCCACCTTACTCGTGGCTGAAGATGTCCTTGTCCGCCCAGCCGCCGATATCCAGCTGCGCGCGCGCGGGCAGGAAATCGAAGCAGGCCTGAGCGATGCCCGAACGCCCTTCGCGGGCCAGCCGTTCCTCCAGAATCGCCATCAGGCGGTGGAGGAAACGGACATCGGACGCAGCATAATCACGCTGGGCTTCATTGATGACCGGCGCACCCCAATCGCTGGATTGCTGCTGCTTGGAAATGTCTTCGCCCAGCAGTTCGTTGATCAGGTTCTTCAACCCGTGCCGGTCGGTGTAGGTGCGGGTCATCTTGCTGGCGATCTTGGTGCAGAACACCGGCGCTGCATTGACGCCCAGATAATACTGGATCGCGGCCAGATCGAACCGTGCGAAGTGATAGATCTTCACCCGTTCCGGATCGGCCAGAACGGCGGAAAGATTGGGGGCATCATAGGTGCTGCCCACGCCGAAGCGCACGAGATGTTCGTCCCCGCGCCCGTCGCTGATCTGCACCAGGCACAGCCGGTCGCGCGGAGTGATGAGGCCCATCGTCTCGGTATCGACAGCCACCGGACCGGGCGCGAGCACGTCGATGGAGGGCAGGTCTTCTTCGTGGAAATATACAGCCATGATGCCGCCCGGTTAGGCCTTCGCCTGCAAATCAGCAAGCGTTCTGACCTGTGGCAGTGATGCTGGTCAGGGGGTTTCCCGTAGGTTAGGCGTGCGATCAACGGCGAATTTCGGGGAAGGGGCCTAAGTGAGCGAACTGGACTATGGCTGGAGCGATCAGGTTCCGGAATCTTCGGACTATCTGAATCCGGTAATGCTGCGGCTTGCGCGGGATAGCGGCGCAAAAACGGTCATCGACGCCGGGTGCGGCAACGGAGTGCTGGCGAACCTGCTGCAGCGCAACGGTTTCAGGGTTCGCGGTTTCGATGCAGATGCCGGCGGCATCGCCATTGCGGCGAAAAAATATCCGGATGTCGAATTTACCGTCGGCACTTTCGAACAGCGCTCAGGAAATCTGGTCGATCTGGTGGTTTCGACAGAAGTGGTCGAACACCTCTATTCTCCGCACGATCTGGGCAGTTTCTGCTTCGCCGCGCTCCGGCCAGGCGGCAGGCTGATCATCAGCACGCCCTATCATGGCTATCTGAAGAACATGGCCCTGTCGCTGGTCAACAAGTGGGACACCCACCACCTGCCGAACTGGCACGGCGGCCATATCAAGTTCTGGAGCCGGAAGACCTTGACCCAGATGCTGGAGAAGGCGGGATTCCAAATCACAGGATTTGTCGGCGTGGGCCGGGTGCCCTATCTGTGGAAGAGCATGATCCTGATCGCACAAAAGCCTGAATGAGCCGGTGATGGACGCGGAAAAACTGCCCGCCGTTTGGCGCGATGCGCTGCGCTCTGCATTACTGTTGCCGCAGTCGCGCGATCTGGCCGCATTTCTGGGTGCGGAAGAAGCTGCGGGAAAGGCGATCTTTCCCCCGCGCGGGTTGCGGTTCCGGGCGCTGGAACTGACACCGCTGGACCGGGTGAAAGTGGTGATACTGGGGCAGGATCCCTATCACGGGCCGGGGCAGGCGCACGGATTGGCCTTTTCGGTGCCTGAAGGCGTGCGCCCACCGCCATCGCTGGCGAACATTTACAAGGAATTGCGCGCCGATTGCGGAGTAGCCCCGCGCGCGGGCGGCAATCTGGAACACTGGGCGCGGCAGGGCGTGCTGCTGCTGAACACGTCGCTGTCGGTGGAAAGCGGGCTGGCCGGCAGCCACGCCGGACGCGGGTGGGAAGCGATCACCGATGCAGCAGTGGCTGCGGTGGCCGCGCGGGCTGAACCGACGGTGTTCATCCTGTGGGGCGCCCACGCGCAGAAGAAGGCGGGGGCCATCGCCACGCTGGGCGGCGGGCGGCATCTGGTGCTGGCTTCCCCCCACCCCAGTCCGCTGTCCGCCCATCGCGGGTTTTTCGGATCCCGGCCGTTCAGCCGGGCCAACGCCTTTCTGCAAGCAGCCGGACGCACGCCGATCGCGTGGTAGGTTGCCCCGGCGGCAACAACAGCATTGCCAAATGGCGGACCGGGTGCGAACCCGATGTTCGTGACCACGCGCACTTCTGCCAAGACATCGCTCAGCTGGGGCATCCTGTCCGGTTCAGTCGGCCCGCGCGCGCGGTTGTTACGCAACGTGCTGTCCGCCCGGTCAATCGCCGCATCGGCGCCTTACCGCCTGCCCACGGGATCGCTGACGGCGCTGTCGCTGATCGCCGCCAATCCCGGCAGTTCGCAGACGGCGCTTGCCCGCCGTGCCGGGATCAACAAATCCGCGCTGGTGGGTATTGTCGATGAACTGGAACGGCGGGGCCTCGCCGCGCGCGACCGGTCATCTGCCGATCGGCGTCGCAACAGCCTTTCCGTGACGGATGAAGGCCGCAAGGCGATGGATGCGTTGTTCGATCAGGTGACGCAGGAAGAAGCCGCGATCCGCGCTGCGCTGGGCGACAAGGATATGGCGCAACTGCTCGCCTTGCTCGATCGCGCCATCGACGCGCTGGAAGCCGAATAACTGCGGATCAGGCAGGCCGTTAAGGCAGGCGGATCAGGCAGGCGCAGCACCGTGCGCCTGCCTTAATCGGTAAATCAGCGCGGCAGTTCGCTCACGCCCATCAGTGCTTCGTCAACCGCGCGAGCGGCCTGACGCCCTTCGCGGATGGCCCAGACCACCAGCGACTGGCCGCGGCGCATGTCGCCGCAAGCGAAGACCATGTTTTCGCTGGTGTGGTAATCCTGCGTGTTGGCATCGACATTGCCGCGATCGGTCAGCGCCACGCCGGCCTGTTCCAGCATCCCGGTGGACTTGGGGCCAAGGAAGCCCATCGCCAGCAGGATCAGATCGGCCTTCAACACGAATTCGCTGCCCGGCACTTCGGCCAGCTTGTCTTCCGACCAATCGGCGCGGACGCATTTCAGGCCGGTGACAGTGCCGTTTTCGCCCACCACTTCCTTGGTCAGCACCGACCAGTCGCGTTCGGCGCCTTCGTCGTGGCTGGTGGAAGTGCGCAGCTTCATCGGCCAGTCGGGCCATGTCAGCTGCTTGTTTTCCTTTTCCGGCGGCTTGGGCATGATTTCGATCTGGGTGACCGAAGCTGCGCCCTGACGGTTGGACGTGCCGACGCAGTCAGAGCCGGTATCGCCGCCGCCGATCACGATCACGTGCTTGCCGGTGGCGGACAGGGTGCCACGCGGGGCGGCGCGTTCTTCCGCGTCACCCGCCACGCGCTTGTTCTGCTGGGTCAGGAATTCCATCGCCTGCCGCACGCCGGCCATTTCGGCGCCGGGGATCTGCAGGGGACGTGCGTTTTCCGCGCCGCCCGCCAGCACGATGGCGTCGAAGTTTTCCTTCAGGCTCTTGATCGAAACATCCACGCCCACTTCGGTGCTGGTCTTGAAGGTCACCCCTTCGGCTTCCATCTGCACCGCGCGGCGGTTGATCAGCTGCTTTTCCATCTTGAAGTCAGGAATGCCGTAACGGAGCAGGCCGCCCAGACGGTCCGACTTTTCGAACAGCGTCACCGAATGGCCGGCACGCGCCAGTTGCTGCGCGCAGGCCATGCCTGCCGGGCCGGAACCGACCACGGCCACGCTGCGGCCGGTCTTTTCCGTCGGAACCTGCGGCACGATCCAGCCTTCATTCCACCCGCGATCGACAATCGCGCATTCGATCGACTTGATGGTGACCGGCTGGTCGGTGATGTTCAGCGTGCATGCCGCTTCGCACGGAGCGGGGCAGACGCGGCCGGTGAATTCCGGGAAGTTGTTGGTCGAATGCAGCACTTCCAGCGCATTCTGCCAATCGCCTTCGTAAACCAGATGGTTCCAGTCCGGGATGATGTTGTTCACCGGGCAGCCGTTATGGCAGTACGGAATGCCGCAGTTCATGCACCGCGACGCCTGGCCGCGCAGCGCGTCCTCTTTGTGCGGGATCACGAATTCGCGATAATGCTTCAGCCGCGCCTTGGGATCGTCATAGGTGCGATCCTGGCGGTCGAGTTCGAGGAAACCGGTTTCCTTGCCCATTGTACTGACCCTTATTCGGCAGCGACGGAAGCGGCGGCGTTACGCTCGGCTTCCAGCTGCTTGAGCGCACGCGCGTAATCGCGCGGCATGACCTTGACGAATTTGCCGAGAGCGGCGTCCCAGTTGTCGAGCAGCTGTGCCGCACGGGCAGAGCCGGTGTGCAGCTTGTGCCGTTCCACCAGGATCCGCAACCGTTCCGCATCGTGGCGCAGCATGTCGCCCATGCCGAAATCGCCGATGTGGCTGGGGCGCTGTTGCGGGCGGCCCGTACCGTCGTCTGCCGAAGGGGCAGGATCGATCGGCAGCAGATCCACCTGCGCGCCGTTGCAGCGGTCCACGAAAGTGCCGTCTTCGTCGTACACGTAGGCGATGCCGCCCGACATGCCGGCTGCAAAGTTGCGGCCCGTCATGCCCAGCACCGCCACCACGCCGCCGGTCATGTATTCGCAGCCATGATCGCCGGTGCCTTCGACAACCGCGATCGCGCCCGAATTGCGGACGGCGAACCGTTCACCCGCCACGCCGTTGAAGAACGCTTCCCCGGCGATCGCGCCATACAGCACGGTGTTGCCGACGATGATGTTTTGCGACGGATCGCGGCCGATGCCAGCCGGCGGGCGCACGATCACGCGGCCGCCCGACAGGCCCTTGCCGACATAGTCGTTGCCATCGCCAACCAGATCCACGGTCACCCCGTGGGCCAGCCACGCGGCAAAGCTTTGCCCCGCAACGCCGGTGAAGTTGATTCGCAGCTGTTCCGGCTTCAGGCCGGCATGGCCGAACCGGCGTGCCACTTCGCCCGACAGCATCGCGCCGACCGTGCGGTTGACGTTGCGGATCGGGCTGTCGATCACCACCGTTTCGCCGCGTTCCAGCGCCGGGCGGGCAGCTTCGATCAGTTCGTTGTCGAGCGCGGCGGCAAGGCCGTGGTCCTGCGTCTGCGTGTGGTACAGCTGCGCGCCTTCCGGTGCCGGCACCTGATACAGCAGGCGCGACAGGTCGATCCCTTCGGCCTTCCAGTGGCGGATCGCGCGGTTCATGTCGATCAGATCGACCCGGCCGATCATTTCCTGCACCGTGCGGAAGCCCATTTCGGCCATGATCGCCCGCAGTTCTTCGGCAACGAAGAAGAAGTAGTTGATCACGTGTTCCGGCTGGCCGGTGAAGCGCGCGCGCAACACCGGGTTCTGCGTGGCCACGCCCACCGGGCAGGTGTTCAGATGGCACTTGCGCATCATGATGCAGCCGGCGGCGATCAGCGGGGCGGTGGCGAAACCGAATTCGTCCGCGCCCAGCAATGCGCCGATGGCCACGTCCCGGCCGGTGCGCAGGCCGCCGTCGACCTGCACCGCGATGCGGCTGCGCAGATCGTTCAGCAGCAGCGTCTGCTGGGTTTCGGCCAGGCCGATTTCCCACGGGCTGCCCGCGTGCGTCAGGCTGGTCAGCGGCGAAGCGCCGGTGCCGCCTTCGTAACCCGAGATGGTCACATGGTCCGCACGCGCCTTGGACACGCCCGCGGCCACGGTGCCGACGCCCACTTCGGACACCAGCTTGACCGAAATGCGCGCCACCGGGTTCACGTTCCTCAGATCGTGGATCAGCTGCGCCAGATCTTCGATCGAATAGATGTCGTGGTGCGGCGGCGGGCTGATCAGGCCGACGCCGGGGGTGGAATGGCGGGTGGCGCCGATGGTCTTGTCGACCTTGTCACCCGGCAGCTGCCCGCCTTCGCCGGGCTTCGCGCCCTGTGCCATCTTGATCTGGATGTCGTCGGCGTTGACGAGGTATTCGGTGGTCACGCCAAAGCGGCCAGAAGCGACCTGCTTGATGGCGGAACGCATCGAATCGCCATTGTCCATCGGCAGGAACCGCTTGGGATCTTCGCCGCCTTCGCCGGTGTTCGATTTGCCGCCGATACGGTTCATCGCCACCGCCAGCGTGGTGTGCGCTTCCCAGCTGATCGAGCCATAGCTCATCGCGCCGGTGGCGAAGCGCTTGACGATTTCTTCCGCCGGTTCGACTTCGGAAATGTCGATCGGCGTTGCCGCCTTCTTCAGTTCCATCAGCCCGCGGATCGTCAGCAGCCGTTCCGACTGTTCGTTGATGCTGCGCGCGAAATCCTGATAATTGGCCCAGTTGTTGCCGCGCACCGCGTGTTGCAGGCTGGCAATGTTGGCCGGGGTCCAGGCGTGTTCTTCCCCGCGCAGGCGGTACTGGTAGATACCGCCGGTATCGAGCATGTTCTTGTAGATCGGGTTGTCACCATAGCCGGTGGCATGGCGGCGCACCGCTTCTTCCGCGATCTGTTGCAGGCCCACGCCTTCGATCGTGGTGGCCGTGCGGGTGAAATACTTTTCGATGAAGTCCGACGACAGGCCGACGGCATCGAAGATCTGCGCCCCGCAATAGGACTGGTAGGTCGAGATGCCCATCTTGGACATGACCTTCTGGATGCCCTTGCCGATGGCCTTGATGTAGTTCTTCTGCACATCGTAGGATGACATTTCCGGGTGCTTTTCAGCGCGGATCTGTTCCATCGTCTCGAACGCGAGATAGGGGTTGATCGCTTCCGCGCCATACCCTGCCAGCACGCAGAAGTGATGCACTTCGCGCGCTTCGCCGGTTTCCACCACCAGCCCGGTCTGCATCCGCAGGCCCTGGCGGACAAGGTGATGGTGCACGGCGGCGGTTGCCAGCAGCGCCGGCATCGGGATGCGATCCGGGCCTTGCGCGCGGTCGGACAGGATCAGGATGTTCTTGTCCGCCAGCACCGCTTCGGTGGCGGCCCAGCACATTTCCTTGATCGCCATTTCCAGGCCATCGGCGCCGGT
>JBDLVD010000040.1:0-14747 GCA_039804965.1 Pseudomonadota bacterium | reverse complement strand
CGGGTCGATCACCGGCAGGTCCGCGCCGATCGCCGCCGCCATCGGTTCGTCGATCAGCCACACCTTGCGCGCACCGGCATTGCTGGCGGCATCGCGGATCGCGCGGCGTTCCACCTGTGTCGATCCGCTGGGCACGCAGATGACGATTTCGGGGCTTTTCTTCAGCCGGGATGAAACGTGGTCCTGCGCCTTGCGGATGAAGTGCTTGATCATCTGTTCGGCCACTTCCAGATCGGCGATCACCCCGTGGCGCAAGGGGCGGATAGTCTGGAGGTTTTCCGGGGTCTTCCCCATCATCAGCTTGGCATCGGCGCCAACGGCCCGCACGCGCCGCACGCCGTCGATCGTCTCCAGCGCCACCACCGATGGTTCGGCCAGCACCACGCCCCGATCACGCAGGAATACCACCGTGTTCGCCGTGCCGAGGTCTATCGCCAGGTCCGCCGCAGCGAAGCCCATCATCCGCATCAACAAAGGATCGTCGCCTCGCGCCTAGGTGCCCCCCAAACTCGTACCCGGCGGATCGGGTTCCGATGCTGTCGGGCCGATGAACCCCGGCACGCTGCGCAAGGCGAACGCGCCCGGTGGAGGCTGCGCGGCGATGGGCCGCGCATTTGCCCTTTGTGCTGAACGGTTTGGCCATTGCACTTGCGCGCAAGGGGCATAGAGATGCGCGTGTCCCGCTGCCCTCCCCGTGGCAGCCACCACCTGTTGCCGAGGTTCCTTGCCCCACGCCGGCGATGCCCCCGTTGCCCCTGCCCTGCCTGCCATGCGCCAGCGGATCGCCGCCGGCCTTGGCCGCCGCGCCGTGGGCGTCGTGGCGGCGGTGCTGGTGGAACTGCTGCTGCTGATCGCGCTGCTGACACTGGGCAACGGCACCCAACCCGGCAGGCCGGACGGCACCGCGCTGACCACCTTCGATGCCAGCAACACACCCGAAGCCCCCACCCCGCAGCCGGACAAGCAGGCCACCCCGGAACAGGCGCAGGCCGACCCGGTGCCCCAACCGCCGCAACCACAGCAGGTTCCGCAACCGCCGCAGCCCAGCAATGCCCCGCAGCCCGCGCCCAATCCGCCCGCGCTGATACCTTTGACGCGCAGCCAACTGGCCGGAGGCGACATCACCCGCGCGCCCGTTCCGGCCCCCGCCGCTGGCCCGCCTGCGCCGCCACGGCAGGCCTATGGCCCGCAGAACACTGGCGGCCCGGCGGATACCCAGCGGGTAGGCACCGCGCCCAACGGCCAGCCGCTGTATGCCGCACGCTGGTATCGCGAACCGACCGACGCTGAACTGGCCGGATATCTTTCCACCGCCACCCAGGGCTGGGGGCTGATCGCCTGCCGCACGGCGCCCGATTACCGGGTGGAGGACTGTGTGGCGGAAGGGGAAACGCCGGGATCGGAAATGGCCCGCGCGGTGCTGGCGGCGGCATGGCAGTTCAAGGTCCGTCCGCCCCGACTGGGCGGGCAGGACCGCATCGGGGCATGGGTCCGCATCCGCATCGACTATTCGATCAAGCCCCACTGAACCGGCTGGCGGGGCCGTCACCGCCTATCCGCATGGCCCATTGCAACCGCGCCGCAGCCGCATAGGATAGGCGCGCAGCCCGCCGCACGCCGGGCCAATTGGGAGACGACCCCGTGAAGCACGGCCTTGCCCTTACCATCGCTGTCACCAGTTCCATCGCCTTGGCCGGATGCGCCACCCCGTCATCTGGCGGCGCGGCAGCAAGCGCGTCTGCCAGCGTGGCCGCATCGGTGGCGGACAGCCGTCGCCCCGCAGCCGATGTCGCTCGGGATGGCGTGCGCAAACCTGCCGAAGTGATCGCCTTTGCCGGGGTCAAGCCGGGGATGACGATTGCGGAAGTGGCCCCCGGGGGCGGCTATTACACCCGCCTGCTGGCCGGCGCGGTGGGGCCAAACGGCCGCGTTTTCGCACTGGTGCCTGCCGCATTTGCCCAGCGGCCCGGAGCGCTGGACGGGATCAACGCCGTGGCCGCCGCCTATCCCAATGTCACCGTGGTGCTGGCCGATTACAGCGCGCTGGCCCTGCCCGCCCCCGCCGATCTGGCGTGGACGACGGAAAATTATCATGATCTGCACAATGGGCCGACGGCAAACGTGCCGAAGTTCCTCGCTTCGATCAGTGGTGCGCTGAAGCCGGGCGGGCTGTTCTTCATCGAAGACCATGCAGCGCCCGGCACCGGCACCGCCGCCACGCAGACGCTGCACCGGATCGATCCGGCAGCGGTAAAAACGGAACTGGCCGCAGCCGGGTTCGTGCTGGAAGCGGAATCCGCAGTGCTGCACAACGCAGCGGATAATCACACGCTGAGCGTGCAGGATCCCGCAATCCGCGGTGAAACGGACAAGTTCGCCCTGCGTTTCCGCAGGAAATAGGCAGAACCATCCTCCCCGGCGTTAGCCGGGGAGGACCGGATTACAGCGCGCGCTTTGCCGCGTCGCCCACGCTCTGGATGTCGCGGCCGAGGCCCTTCACCGTGTTGCAGGCAGACAGGGTAGCCACGGCTGCAAGGGCAGTGGCGATAAGCACGATCTTCTTGGTCATTAGTGTTGCACCAGCATGAGCGCGTCGAGAGCGACGACGCCTTCGCCCTTGGGATGCACAATCACCGGGTTGAGGTCAATTTCGCGAATTTGCGGATTGCCGGCCATGATCCGGCCCATCTGCACCACCAGATCGGCCAGCGCATCGACGTCCAGCGCGGGGCTGCCGCGATAACCGGTCAGCAGTTTGGCCTGCTTCAGGCCCAGCAGCTTTTCCACCACCTGCGCCTTCGACAGATCGGGCGTGACCAGCGTCACGTCCTTGAGGATTTCCGCGGTCACGCCGCCGAAACCGACCAGCACGACCGGGCCCCATTCGGGATCGCCCTTGGCGCCGACAATCATTTCCATGCCCATGCGGCCCATCTTTTCCACCAGCACGCCATCAAGGCGGATGGAGGAATCGTAAGCGGCGACATTGTCGTACATTCTGGCGAAGGCGGCCTTCACCGCTTCTGCACTGTCCAGCTTCAGGATCACGCCGCCCGCGTCGCTCTTGTGGCCCAGCGCCGCAGCCTGCGCCTTCAGCACCACCGGATAGCCGATTTCTTCCGCCGCAGCGGCAGCATCTTCCGCCGTCGCGGCGAACTTGCTGATCGGGAAGGCAATGCCCAGCGGGCCGAGCAGATCCTTGCTGCGATATTCAGGCACGACGCCTGCCACCGCATCGATCCCCGGCATGGCGATCGGCGCCTGCGAATTGTCCGCCAGATCGCGCTTGGCCAGATCGGCCAGTCGCGCAATCGCGCGATATGCGCGTTCGGTGCTGGGGAACCACGGGATGCCGACCTTGCGCAGGCCGTCGATGTATTCCTTCGGCACGGTCGCGCCTTCGTCCACGCCGGCAAACACCAGCGGCTTGGCAAAGGTGCCGTCTTCCAGCACCTTGATGATGGCCGGGAACTTGATCTTGCTGGTGATCGGGTCCGACTGGATGATCGAGGCGACCACCGAACCGACGCGGGTATCTTCCAGCAGCGCAGTCAGCACCTTGGTGTAGATTTCGGGTTCCGACAGGCCCAGCGCGGTGATGTCGGTCGGGTTCGATACCGGCACGAAATCCGGCAGGATCGCGCGCAGCGCCGGGCTGTTGTCATCGTTCAGGTCGATCAGGTCCAACCCGATATCTTCGGCGATGTCATAGGCAAGGCCGCGCAGCGCGCCGCTTTCGCCCAGAACGGCCATGTTGGCGCCCGGCAGGCTGGGGCAACGCAGGGCGATTTCGGTGATGTCTTCCAGTTCTTCCAGCGTATCGGCAAAGATCACGCCTTCACGGCCCAGCTTGGCCTTCATCAGCGCATAATCGCCGGCCATCGCGCCCGTGTGGGTGGCGGCGCTGTCCTGCGCCTTGGAGCTCTTGCCCGGGTGCAGCATGATGATCGGCTTGCCGGCAGCGCGCGCACGGCGGGCGGCGGCGATGAACGCAGCCGGGCGGCGCAGGCTTTCGACATACATGGCGATGACGTGGGTATCTTCGTCATCGATCAGCCATTCGACGTAATCTTCCACGCCCGATGCCGCTTCGTTGCCGGTGGACACGGAGGTGGAGACATAGCAGCCGCGCGGGTGCAGCGCGGTCGCCAGCACGGCGGCCAGCGCGCCCGACTGGCTGGCAACGCCCACGGCGCGCGTGCCCTTGGGCGGCGTCTGCATGTTCGTTTCGACGAAAGTCAGCGGCACGCGGGCGATGTAATTGGTGCAGCCAAGGCAGTTCGGCCCTTCGATGACCATGCCATACTTCGCGGCGATTTCGCCCAGTTCCAGCTGGTCGCGCATGCCTTCTTCGCCCGCTTCGGAGAAGCCGGCCGAATAGATCACCACTGCGCCGCAACCACGTTCTGCCAGATCGCGGACGGTCTGCAGCACGAACGGACGCGGGATTGCCAGCACCGCGCAATCGACGCCTTCAGGCATGTCGTTGACGGTGGGGTAGCATTTCAGCCCCGCGATTTCTTCGCGCTTCGGGTTCACGGGGTAGATATCGCCCGCGAAATTGTACTGCACGAGGTTGTTGAGCAAGGTCGCGCCCAGCGCGCCATGCCGGTCCGATGCACCGACGACGGCAACGGATTTCGGCCGCAGCAGCCGGTCGATCTGCTGGTTGGTGAAGCGCCTGGTCGTCATGTTCGTCCCTCTCAAATGCAGTTGGCCCCGGCACGCTGGCCGGGGCTTTCGTCAATCCCTAGGTTGCCAGCCCGGCGGCGACAAGGCCGCCGGGCTGCAAGCCATCAGCCCTTGTTGACCTTCGTGGTATCGAAGGAACCGAGACCCGGCTTGAAGGCCTTGTCATCGAGGAACTGCTTGGTTGCTTCGAGGCGGGCTTCCTTGCCGCCGAAGCTGTGCAGGGCTTCCTGCGCGCGGATCTGGTATTCCAGACCGTTGTCATAGGTCATGTCGACCATGCGGCGCATGGTGAACTTGGTGGCGCGCAGGGCCTGGCTGTCCTTCTTCTTCAGGACGTCGCAGATTTCCTGCACGCGGGCCTTCAGCTTGTCAGCCGGAACGCATTCGGTGACCAGGCCCTGTTCCTCGGCCTGCTTGCCGGTCAGGTTTTCGCCCATCATCGCGTGATACATGGCCTTGCGGAACGGCATCAGTTCCTGCGCCACCTTGGACGCGCCGCCGCCGGGCAGGATGCCCCAGTTGATTTCCGACAGGCCGAACTGCGCATCTTCCGAAGCGATCGCGATATCGCAACCGAACAGCGGGCCATAGCCGCCGCCGAAGCACCAGCCGTTGATCATCGCCACGGTGGGCTTTTCATACCAGCGCAGGCGTTCGAACCAGCCATAGCTTTCACGCTGGCTCTGGCGGATCGCGCCAAGGCCCTGCGCTTCGGTCATGCGGAAGTATTCCAGCAGATCCATGCCGGCGGTCCATGCGGTGCCTTCGCCGGTCAGCACCAGCACCTTCACGTCGTCACGGAATTCCAGCGCTTCCAGCACGCGCTTCATCTGGCGGTTGAGCTTGGGGCTCATGCAGTTGCGCTTGTCGGGGCGGTTGAACGAAACCCACGCAACGCCATCGACGATGTCGTACTTGACGGTTTCTTCTTCAGGACGGGGATCGGGCTGGGACGGCTGGGCCATGATGCTTCCTCTCAAAAAATCGACTCGGCAACCCGGCGATCCGGGCCGCGATGGAGCCGCCTTTAAACCCGTGGATTGCTATCATCAACAACAATCCATATGATGGCCGGGTGAAAGACGACCTCGCCCGATATCCTGGCTATGCACTGCGCCGCGCCGCCAACGCCACGATGGCGGAACTGGCCGCGCGCCTCGCCCCGCTGGGCTTCCGGCAAGTCGATACTTCGGCGCTGGTGCTGATCGAAGGCAACCCCGGCATCACCGCCAGCGCATTGGGCCGGGCGCTGGACATCCAGCGGGCCAACATGGTGCCGCTGCTGAAGAAACTGGAAGACGCCGGCCATATCGCCCGCGCGCCGATCGACGGCAAATCGCAGGGTCTGTCCTTGACCCCGCAGGGCAAGGCCGCGCTGGCACAGGCACTGCCGCTGATCGAAGCATTCGAAGCAGACCTCGTCGCCCGGGTGCCGGAAGAACACCGGGCGCACCTGCTGCCCGCGCTCAATGCGCTGTGGCAGTGATCTTGCGCTGAAGCAGGCCACGGCCTAGCCCTTTTTCCGCCGCCAGGCACAGCGAAAGGGATCAGAGTCGCATGTCCGCTTCCATTCACCCGGTGCCGCAGGAATGGGCTGAAAATGCCCTGATCTACCGGGAACGCTATCAGCAGATGTATCGCCGTTCGGTGGAAGAACCCGACGCGTTCTGGCGTGATGAAGCGAAGCGGATCGACTGGATCAAGCCCTTCACCACAGTGAAGGACACCAGCTTCGACAAGGCGGATTTCCGCATCAACTGGTTTGCCGACGGCACGTTGAACCTTGCCGCCAACTGCCTTGACCGGCATCTGGCCACGCGGGCCAATCAGACCGCCATCATCTTCGAACCCGATGATCCCGCCGCCCCCAACCGGCTGATCACCTATCGCCAGTTGCATGACGAAGTGTGCCGTTTCGCCAACGTGCTGAAGGCGCGCGGGGTGCACAAGGGCGACCGGATCACCATCTACATGCCGATGATCCCCGAAGCGGCGATGGCGATGCTCGCCTGCGCCCGGATCGGCGCGATCCATTCGGTGGTCTTCGGCGGCTTTTCACCCGAGGCGCTGGGCAGCCGCATCGATGACTGTGCCAGCACCGTGGTGATTACTGCCGACTGCGGGATGCGCGGCGGCCGCCGGACGGACCTGAAGGCCAACGTCGATGAAGCGCTGGAAAAGCACGCGTCCGGGGTCACCAGCGTGATCGTGGTCAGGACCGCCGATGCGGACGTGCCGATGGAAGCCGGCCGCGATGTGTGGTGGCACGAACAGGTTGCCGCTGCATCCGCCGATTGCCCGGCAGAGGAAATGGGCGCGGAAGACCCACTGTTCATCCTTTACACCAGCGGGTCCACCGGCAAGCCCAAGGGCGTGCTGCACACCACCGGCGGCTATGCCGTGTGGACCAGCATGACCCACGAATACACCTTCGATTATCGCGCGCCCGCAGGCGGCGCTGCCGATATCTATTGGTGCGCGGCGGACATCGGCTGGGTCACCGGCCATTCCTATGTCGTCTATGGACCGCTGGCCAACGGCGGCACCACGCTGATGTTCGGCGGGGTGCCCAACTGGCCCGATTTCAGCCGCTTCTGGCAGGTGGTGGACAAATATCAGGTGGCGCAGTTCTATGCCGCCCCAACCGCCCTGCGCGCGCTGATGCGCGAAGGCGATGAATGGGTGCAGCGCACCAGCCGGTCATCGCTGAAACTGCTGGGCAGCGTGGGCGAACCGATCAATCCCGAAGCGTGGGAATGGTACTGGCGCGTGGTGGGCGATGGGCGTTGCCCGATCGTGGACACCTGGTGGCAGACGGAGACCGGCGGCCACATGATCACCCCCCTGCCCGGCGCGACGGACCTGAAGCCGGGCAGCGCCTCCACCCCGATGTTCGGCGTGCAGCCCGCGCTGGTCGATCCGGAAAAGGGCACCGTGCTGGATGGTGCGGCGGAGGGGGCGCTGGTCATTACCGACAGCTGGCCCGGCCAGATGCGGACCGTTTACGGCGATGACGAAAGGTTCTTCCAGACCTATTTCAGCACCTATCCCGGCACCTATTTCACAGGTGACGGATGCCGCCGCGATGAAGACGGATATTACTGGATCACCGGCCGCATCGACGATGTGATCAACGTATCCGGCCACCGCATGGGCACCGCCGAAATCGAAAGCGCGCTGGTGGCGCACGAAGACGTGGCCGAAGCCGCCGTGGTGGGGATGCCGCACGACATCAAGGGACAGGGCATCTATGCCTATGTCACCCCCAACGCCGGAGTCGAACCGGACGAGCACTTGCGCAAGGCGCTGATCCAGTGGGTCCGCCGCGAAATCGGCCCCATCGCCACGCCCGACGTGATCCAGTTCGCACCCGGTCTGCCCAAGACACGATCGGGCAAGATCATGCGCCGCATTCTGCGCAAGATCGCGGAAAACGACACCGGCAACCTAGGCGATACCAGCACGCTGGCCGATCCGGCCGTGGTGGACGATCTGCTGGCCAACCGCCCGCCAACCTGAGTGGCGCCCAGAGCAGCGGCCTGAATACGCAGGCGCGGCGGCGACGGTTGCGACAATTGTTTACCCGCAACACGGTTCGCAAAACCGGTTGTTCGCTGTAATCTGCCTGCAAACGCGCCGCAAAGGGCGCGGAACATCAGGGGGAACCGGGCATGATTTCGGGCAAATCCATCCGCTTGGCGCTGCTGGCAGCAGGCGCGGCCGTGGCAACTTTCGCCGGGGCTGGCCCGGCGATGGCGCAGCAGCACTATCCTCAACCCCCGGTGGAACAGAACGCCTGCCAGCGCGCCTGTCTCGAACAGTTCGTCAGCCGCTATCTCCACGCTATGGCAGAGCACAAGGTGGACCCGGCGCTGTTTGCGCCCACCGTCCGCTTTACCGAAAACGGTGTGCAGATGCCGTTCGGCACCGAAGGATTGTGGGCCACGGCAACAGGCGTCGGCAGTTACAGCCTGATCGTCCCCGATACCGAAACGCAGAACGTCGCCTTTCTGGGCACAGTGATGGAACAGGCATCCAGTTCCGCCACCGGCCCTGCTCGCCCGCCTGAACCTGTTGGCCTGTCGCTGCGGTTGCGGATCGTGGATGGCAGGATTGCGGAAGTCGAACAGATCGCTGCGCGGCCCGAACGCCCGCTGGGTCCGGGCGCGGCAGCCCCTGCCGGCCCATTTGCCGCCACTGGCGCGGCGGTGGAAAAGATGGGCGCGCCCAACGCGCTGTTCGGGCAGGCAGTGCCGCCCGCCGAACGGATGAGCCGGGCCGATCTGGTGGCCGTGGGCAGCGCCTATTTCGAAGCGGTGGAACGCAACACGGGCAAGGATTATTACCCCTTCACCGACGATTGCCTGCGGTACGAAAACGGCATCATCACCGCTGGCCCGGCCGGATCGGGCGCACGCGCCGGGTGCCGCCAGCAGCTTGAAACCACGTTGATCGGCGCGGTCACCTCCATCCGTGACCGGCGCATCGTGGCGGTGGACCGCGAACGCGGCATCGTGTTCGCTTTCGCCTTCTTCGATCACCGGCCCATCAACTGGACGTGGCAACTGGGCGAACTGTTCAAGATCGAAAAGGGCCAGATCCGCCGGATCGAGGCGATTTTCATCCGCGGCTCTTACGGCATGTGTTCGGGCTGGAGCACTTATGAACAATGCCGCAGCGAAGAACCGCAGGACGTGCGCTGACCGACGCTTGAATACGTGACACCCCGTATCCGTCCACTAAGCAAACCGCCGCATCTGGCCTGTATCAGCCCGACGGACAAAAAATGGGTACGGGACGGTTGGTGCGATGCAAAAGAAGCAGGAAGACGCAGCGGAACAGATCCGTTCGCGGCTGGAGTTCTATGAATTCGATGCTGCCGAACGCGAAGAGCTGAAAGGCCTGGCGCCGGCCGTGGCCAAGGTCATCGGCCCCGCGCTCGACCACTTCTATGCCCGCGTGGCACGCACCCCCGAAACCGCGCGCTTCTTTGCCGACAAACCGCATATGGACCGGGCCAAGGGCGCGCAGGCCGCGCATTGGGATGTCATCACCCAAGGCCGGCTGGATGAAACCTATTACCT
Source organism: Pseudomonadota bacterium (assembly GCA_039804965.1). Classification (GTDB taxonomy): domain Bacteria; phylum Pseudomonadota; class Alphaproteobacteria; order Sphingomonadales; family Sphingomonadaceae; genus Croceibacterium_C. The sequence goes on along the minus strand of JBDLVD010000040.1, from coordinate 4,971 downwards.
GCGGTCGCAGCGGATCGGGCAGGTCCACGCCCGCATCGGGCTGGATCCGCGCTGGTATGTCGGCGGCTATGCCATGGTGGCACAGCGGCTGATCGAAGAAGTCATCACCACCAGCCGCCTGACATCGCGGCGCAAGCTGGCCCGGCAGGTCAACGCGCTGGTCAAGGCCGTGCTGCTGGACATGGAAATCGCCATTTCCGTCTATCAGCACACCACCGGCGAAGAGATCATCGACAAGGTTGGCGCTGGATTGACCCATCTGGCGCAAGGCGATCTGTCCTATCGCGTCAGCGGGGTGAACCCGCGTTACGTCCGCTTGCAGGAAGATTTCAACGCCGCCGTCGCCACGCTGGAAACCAGCATTTCGGGCGTCACCTCTGCCGCGCAGACCGTGCGCGACGGGGCGCAGGAAATCGCCGTTGCCTCCAACGATCTGGGCCTGCGTACCGAACGGCAGGCGAGCACGCTGGAAGAAGCCGCCGCCGCGATGCGCGAAATCACCACCGCGATCCAGGGCACAACCCGCGATGCCAGCGAAGCCGATCGCAATGCCGAAACCGCCCGCACGCAAGCCGCCGAAGGGCGCGAGGTGATTGGCAGCGCGGTGCAGGCGATGGAGGAAATCGGCAAGTCATCGCACGAAATCAACCGCATCGTGGACCTGATCGAAGGCATCGCCTTCCAGACCAACCTGCTGGCCTTGAATGCCGGGATCGAAGCCGCGCGCGCGGGTGAAGCGGGGCGTGGCTTTGCCGTGGTCGCCACCGAAGTGCGCGTTCTGGCCCAGCGGACCACCGACGCCGCCAATGAAATCAAGACCCTGATCACCGACCGCAGCGAAGAGATCGAACGCGGGGTGGATCTTGTGGGGCAGGCCGGCACCGCATTTGATCGGCTGGTCGATCAGGTCGGCAGCATCGGCCGCGCTATTGCCGACATGGCCCGCACCATGGGTGAACGGTCCGGCGGGCTGCACGCCGTCAATGCGGCCATTGGCGACATGGACATGATGACCCAGCAAAACGCCGCCATGGTCGAAGAAGCCAGCGCCGCGGCGCAAAGCCTGGCCGGGGAATCCAGCCGCATGGCCGGGCTGGTCGACAGCTTCAAGACATCCGTCGATGCGAAGCAGGCGAGCCGCAAGGTCCGCCTCGCAGCGTAAAGCGCCCGGCGATCAGCCGAACAGCCGGGCCAGTCCGCGCTTCAGATCGGCCGCTGCCTGTTCCCCGATGCCAGTCCCCGGCACCATGTCGAACGCATGGATCGCGCCGGGGTAGACGTGCAGTTCGGTCGGCACCCCGGCATCGATCAGGCGGCGGGTGTAATCCAGATCCTCGTCCAGAAACAGGTCGAGCGCGCCGGTGCTGATGTAGGCCGGCGGCAGTTGCGCCAGATCGTCTGCCAGCGCTGGCGAAAACCAGCCCTTGCGTTCGTCCGCGGGGTCGTAATCGCCGCGCAGGCTTTCCCAGCCGAAGCGGTTCTTGGCACGGGTCCAGATAAATTCGCCGGTATGGCGATTGCGCCAGCGGTCCTGCGCGCCGCCGGTACGCCAATCCAGCATCGGATAGATCAGCACCTGCCCGGCCAGTTTGGGCGCGGCGCCCGCCGTACCGGCACGATCGCGCACCATCAGTGCCAGCGCCGCCGCCAGCCCGCCGCCCGCGCTTTCCCCCATTACCACGATCCGCGCCGGATCGACCCCCAGCGATGCAGCGTTTTCGGCCAGCCACAGCAACCCGGCAAAATTGTCTTCCTGCGGGCCGGGAAAGGGCGTTTCCGGGGCCAGCCGGTATTCCACCGAAACCACCACGCAATCCATGTCCAACGCCAGCGCACACTTGGTTGCCTGCGCCGCCGCCGTGGTGCCCACCACCATGCCGCCACCGTGGATGTGCAGGATCGCGCCACGGTTCTGGCGCGTGGATGGCGGGTTCATCACCAGCAGCTTCACGTCCGGCCCACCAGCGACGGGGGCGAAGACGTGCGTCACCGGGAATGGCGGCGGTGGCAACCCTTCGCCGGTGAACATAGGATCGCTGCGGATCGCAGGCAGCGATGCGGCATCGATGGCCCGGTCGGGCATGTCCAGCAGCGGGGAAATCTCCGGATCGACCAGATGACGCGACATGCTCATGCATTTTCTCCCAAGCCCGGCGATTTACGCCCGGGCGCCAATTCCGCATCCGAAAACCGGATCGGCGTGCGAAGGCCCTTCAGCCCATCGCCCAGATCCAGCACCATCCCGCGGGCCACCACCTGCGGATCGGCCAGCGCCTGCTGCACGGTGTTGATCGGCCCGGCGGGGACACCCTGTTCCTCAAGATCAGCCAGCAGCGCGTCGCGTTCCCAATCCTGCACCTGCGCGCGGATCGCCGCCGACAACGCCTGCCTGTCCGCCACCCGGCCAGCATTGGTGGCCCAGCCCGGCTCATCAGGCAGACCGATAAGCGCGGAAAAGCGGCGGAACTGACTGTCATTGCCCACTGCCAGGATGATCCAGCCGTCAGCCACCGGGAAGGCTTCGTAAGGCGCGATGTTGGGATGTGCGTTGCCCAGCCGCGCGGGCGATGTGCCGGAAACCAGCGCGTTCATCGCCTGATTGGCCAGCGTGCCCACCATTACATCCAGCAGCGCCATGTCGATCTGCTGCCCGCGCCCAGTCTGGTCGCGCTGACGCAGCGCCGCCTGAATGCCGATCACCGCATAAAGCCCGGTCAGGATATCGGCATAGGCGACACCGATTTTCTGCGGCGGGCCAGCAGGATCGCCGGTCAGGTCCATGATCCCGCCCATGCCCTGCACGATGAAATCATACCCGGCCCGCGCGGCATAGGGGCCATCCTGTCCGAAACCGGTGATCGAACAGTAGACCAGCCGCGGGTTGATCGCGCTCAGACTGGCATAATCCAGCCCGTATTGCGCCAATCCGCCCAGCTTGAAATTCTCGATTAGCACGTCGGCATCGCGGACAAGGTCGATCACCAGCGCGCGCCCTTCCGCCGTGGTGAAATCCGCCACCACGCTGCGCTTGCCCCGGTTGGCGGCGTGGAAATAGGCTGCGTCCTGCGTGCCATCGGCATTGGCAACGAATGGCGGCCCCCAGCGGCGCGTGTCATCGCCGTCCGGACTTTCCACCTTGGTCACGTCCGCGCCAAGATCGGCCAGCACCTGCCCCGCCCACGGACCCGCCAGAATGCGCGCCAGTTCGATCACGCGGATGCCGGAAAGGGGTGCGGTCATGGCGCTATCCTACGATGCGGAACGTTGCTGTCGAGCCTTCACTCCGCCGCGATGTGAAACACGCGTTCGGCATTGCCGTGGCACAGGGCGTGGCGTTCGGCATCGGTGCAATCGAAGGCGTTGATGAAATCGACCGCCGGCTGCATCGGCTGATACGGGTAATCGATGGCCCACATCACGTTGTCGATGCCCAGCTTGTCGATCGCGTAACGCAGCGCCAGCGGGTCTTCCACACCGCTGGTGGTGATGACGAAGTTCTCCACGAAGTATTCCGCCATGCTGCGCTGCGTCTTGCGGGCGCGGCCCACGGCCTGTGCGCGGGTATTCATGAAATTGATCCGCCACAGCCAGAACGGCACCGCTTCACCCATGTGGCCGATGCAGATCTTCAGTTTAGGGAAGGCATCGAACACCCCGCCCGCCATCATCCGCACCGCATGGGTGCCCACTTCCACGCCATATCCCCACATGGCGCTGTCCATGCCGTAATCCTGCAACGGCCCCTTCAGGGTATCGCTGGCGGCGCGCGGGTGGATGTAGATCGTGCGGTCCAGCGCCTCTGCCGCTTCGAGAATCGGCCAGAACTTGGGATCGTCCAGATATTCGCCATGGGTGTGGCTGTTGATCATGAAGCCGTTGAGGCCCAGTTCGTTGATCGCCCGTTCCATTTCCCTCGCCGCCCGTTTCGGACTGTGCGGGGCGAAACTGGCCAGCCCCGCGAACCGCTTGGGATGCTTGCGGCACACCTCGGCCAGCTTGTCGTTCGCCAGCATCGCCAGATCCATCGCTGTATCGGCATCGAACATCTGCACCCCGGGCGCGGTCAGCGCCAGCAGGTGCATGTCGACGCCATACTGGTCCATCTGCGGCAGGCGGTGCTGTTCCACATCAGTCAGCCCTTCGAGAAAGCCCAGCTTGCCGTAACCCGACGTATCATGCGGCGCGTCGTACACGCCCTTCACCAGCAGCTTGTCGAGGCTTTGCGACGGGCCATTGGCAACCTTGCGCAATTCTTCCGCGACTTCGGGAATCGACCAGGCTTCCTCGGTGGCAATCAGGCGCATTTCAGGTTCCTCTCGCGCAGGCGTTTCGCTCTTCTTATCCAGCCGCCGCGCCAGTGGATAGCGCTTGCTTGCCGCTGGCCGCCGGGAAGCCTACCTTGCCGCCATGGACAAGGCCCGTGCACCTGATGATGCCAGTTGGGATTCCGCCGGGCTGGACCGGCCGGAAGCGATCAGCCAGTGGCAGGACTGGGCTGCGCGCACCATCGCCCCGATCGATGTCTGCGTGTTCGATACGGACAGTTTCGCCGCGCGCTGGAACAGCTATGGCGTGGGCCAGCTGCGGTTGCTGCAATTGCTCGCCCCGGCACAGCGGGTTGTCCATTGCGGCAGCGAAGGCACGTCAGGCCGGGCCGCACCTTCCATCCAGCTGGTCTATGCCCGCCACGGCACGCTGAAAACACGCATGGGCGGCAAGCGGTTCGACGTGAGGCCGGGCGAATTCGTGCTGCTGGACAACACCCGTTTCTACCAGATGGAAATGGACAGCACCCACGAAGCGGTGGACCTGATGATGCCGCTGGGCTGGCTGGAACGATACCTGCCCGATCCCGGCGCGCTGCTGGGCCGTCCGGTCAGCGCGCGGCAGGGCTGGGGTGCACCGCTGGGCAGCCTGCTGGAAACCATGGTGGAGGGGATCGACGACACCCCCCTGCCCCGACCGATGATC
>JBDLVD010000039.1:0-15128 GCA_039804965.1 Pseudomonadota bacterium | reverse complement strand
CCCGCCGTTGCGGCTGGTAGTGACGGACGGGGACCGCTGCAAAATACGTGTTATATCAGCGCCCTGCACGGCATTTATCTCTGCCTGACTGAAGATCGTCAGGGGTTGGGCCGTCGCGCCGATCCGGTCAGGCAAGCCGGTGGCGACAACGGTGATCGTGGTATCCGGCACCGGGTCTGCCACCACCACCGGATCGGCATTGTCCTGCGCGCGCACGGGGGCGCAAGGCAGACAAGCCGCCACCGCAACGGAACCCAGCAATATCAGATGGTTGTTCAACATACCTCCGGCCACGAACGAAAGCCGTCCATGGCGAAGGCACCCGCACGATTGCGAACCCTGCGCTGCATTCCGGTGCACCCCGCCCGGCTGCGGAACGACTGTCAGGGGCAGGTCTCCTGGCTCCCGGATCGATACCTGCCCCCGCCTTCCCGGCCCGCCTTGCGGCAACGGCCAGTGGCATGATGGGGGCACATTCCCCGGTCACAGTTGCGGGGGCAGCGCGACATTCCCAGTCGCTTCCCTTTTCAGTCCGGTTTCCCGAACCACCCATGACATCGCGGAACAGGCTAGCAAGGCGTTAACCGCTTGCCAACCGCTCGTGCCGCAATGGCACGGTCGCCACGCGGCGGATGCGGTGATGATCCGCGCACGTTACGCGCAGGGCGCGATTGCTGCACAAGGACCGGCGCCCTGCCCGATGCCACCATCATTGCCGAAACCCGCCCGCGCGATTTTTCCGCGCGGCTGATCCGCGCACGCGCGCGGGGCATCGGTTCTGCGCGCAGTCGGCACCACGCCGGGCGCAGGCTGGCCGTGCTGGCGGCAGCTGTTGCCGTGCCCGCGATGGCGCATGGCGAATGGCAGCCGTTGCTGACCACGCCCGCCCGGGCCGAGGCAATCACCCCGATGGGGTTCGAGCTTCCAGGCCAGAGCTTCCCCGGATCGGCGTTCTATTACCTGTCAGACGAACCCTATCGCCCGCAGGAACGCTTCACCCCGGCCCCTGCCACCGGATACGGCGCCTTGCCCGGCACCGTATCCGGTGGCGCGGCTGGGTTGGCCATGCCTGCCGCCCCGCTGCGCGTGATCGATCCCGGCCCCGCTGCCCGGGCGCTGTCACTGGCCGGCACGATGACTGACCGGGCGCGGGCGCAATATTGCCTGACGCTGGCGATCTATTTCGAAGCGGCGAGCGAACCCGATGCGGGACAGCGCGCGGTGGCGCAGGTGGTGCTGAACCGGGTGGCCCACCCCGCTTTCCCCGATACCGTCTGCGGCGTGGTGTTCCAAGGATCGGACCGCACCACCGGCTGCCAGTTTTCCTTCACCTGCGATGGCGCGATGACCCGCAAACCCGCGCGGATGTGGTGGGATCGGGCCGCCGCCGTGGCCGGTGCGGCGCTGGCGGGCGCGGTGTACCAGCCCGTCGGCCTCGCCACCCATTACCATACGGTGCAGGTCCATCCCTATTGGGCGGACAGCCTCGACAACGTCGGCACGATCGGCGCGCACATGTTCTATCGCTGGCGCGGCAAAGCCGGGCTGAAGGCCGCCTTCAACGAACGCTACTGGGGCGGGGAACCGGTGGCCGCACCGCTGCCGCGCCTCGCCACGGCCACGCCCGTGCCTGCGCCTGAAAGCGACCCGCTTGCACTCGCCCGCGCATGGGAAAGCGGCCTTGTCAGCGCCCGGCAGACCCGTGCTGAAACCGGTACTGAGGCCATCCCCCATGCCGCCGCGAACCCTGCTCCGCGCTATGCCGCCGAAGTGCAGGCGCGCGGCGGAGACAGCCTGTTTCAGGTCCACGGCGTGGCCGGCGCCGGGCAGGTGCGTGACGAATATGCACGCAGCGGACAATGGCTGGCCAATCCCTGACCCGCAGCAAGTGCATGGTTCGGCGCAGTTAATCCGCGCTAACACCGCAGTGGTAAACCCATGGCAGGATTTCGGAAACCATGCGTCCCAACAAACGCTTAGTGCCCGTGATCTAAAGGCAGTTCGTCCATCACGGACCACGAGACCCAGTCATGACCATCCGTTTCGCCGCCCCTGCCGATGCCATTGCCCCGCGCCTGCGCGGTGCCGCCGCGCGCGCCGCCCTGCGCCGCCCGGCTAATGACAACGGCCAGCCCGCCCCGGTCGACGACGTGCTGCACGCCGCCTTGCGCCATTTCGCGCAGCATGGCCTTGCCGCCGCGCAAAGCGCACGGGCGCAGGCGGAACTGTCGTTCTTTCGCGGCGACCGCACCGAATATACCCGCTGGCTGGGCATCTGCCGCGCCCTGGACCGGCGGCTGGCGCGGGAACTGGAAACAGGCAGGATGACCGCCGGAAACTGACCGGAATTACCGCACCTTACAGGGTATACACCCGTTAACCAGTCGGTGACCTCTTCGCTCTAGATGCTGGACTGAGCGAGGAGCAGTCCCATTACCCGACTGAACCATATTTTTCACGGCTACTTCGGGCGCGATGCGCGCGATGAACGGGCGCGCGCCAAGCTTGTGGAAACGCTGTATGCCCAATCCGCCAACCTCGTGATCGGCGCCTGCTGCGGCATCGCCGTGGCGCTGGCCGCCGCGCTGCTGAGCAGCCACCCCGCGATCGACGCGGTTGCCGCGGTGCTGATCGTGGTCGCCATTGCCCGGGTCACGCTGGCGCTGTGGCTGGGCCGAGCCCCTAGGCAACGCGACGTGCAGGTGCTGGAACGGGCTTACGAAGCGGGGGCATTGTCCTACGCGCTGATCACCGGGGTGATGGCAGCCGTCACGCTGCTGCATTCCACCGAAGCCCACCTGCAGGTGCTGACGACCAGTTACGCACTGGCCTATGCCAGCGGCATCGCCGCGCGCAACGCCGGGCGGCCGTTCATGGCGATCAGCCAGTTGCTGCTGGCGATCGTGCCGGTGATGTGCGCCTGCTTCATCATCGCCACCCCGGCGCTTATCGTGCTGGGCGTGACCACGGCCTTCATGCTGTTCGCGCTGACATCAATCACGATGAACGTGTTCCGCACGTTGAAGGAACAGATCATCGCCGCCGACGCCAGTTCGCGCATGGCCGAACGGATGCGCGTGCTGGCCCGCACCGACGTGGTCACCGGGCTCGACAACCGTGCCGGGCTGAACCACGACATGGTCGAAATGCTGCTGGCCCTGCCCGCCGGGCGCAAGCTGGGGCTGTTCTGGCTCGATCTCGACAAGTTCAAGGAAGTGAACGACACGCTGGGCCATCCCGTGGGCGACAAGGTGCTGGCCGAAGTGGCAAACCGGCTGCGCGCACAGGCCCCGGAAGGTGCCTGCATCGCCCGTTTCGGGGGCGACGAATTCATCGTGGTGGCCGAAGTGGCAGACCGCGCCGAATGCGAACAGCTGGCCCGCGCGCTCAATTACGATCTTGGCCGCAGCACCCGCATCGATGGCAACCGCATCGACACCGCATCATCGATGGGCGTGGCACTGCTGCCGGATGATGGCGCGGATACCGACAGCCTGCTGCAATGCGCCGATCTGGCGCTGTATCACGCCAAGGTCGGCGGGCGGAACCAGATCTGCTTCTTCGATAACGCGATGACCCGCGATCTGGTGCGCCGCAAGGAAATCGAGGCCGAACTGCGCGCCGCGATCCAGCGCGAGGAGCTGTCGATCTTCTTCCAGCCGATCGTGGACCTGAAGACCGGCCGCATCCGCGCGTTCGAAGCTCTGGTGCGCTGGTTCCACCCGGAAAAGGGCGAACTGCGGCCCGACGAATTCATCCCCGTGGCCGAAGAAACCGGCGTCATCATCACGCTGGGCAACTGGATCACCGCGCAGGCCGCGCAGGCCTGCTCCGGCTGGCCGGAAGACGTGACCGTGGCCGTCAACCTTTCGCCCGCGCAGATCCGCGCACCGGGCGCGGCGCTGGGCATCCTCAATGCCTTGCGCGAAGCGGGTCTGGACCCGTGCCGGCTGGAACTGGAGGTGACCGAAAGCCTGTTCCTGGACGACAACGCCAACACCGCCCGTTTCATCGAAGACCTGTCGGCCGAAGGCGTGCGGTTCGCGCTCGACGATTTCGGCACCGGTTATTCCTCGCTCGGCTACATCCACAAGTTTCCGTTCACCAAGATCAAGGTCGATCGCAGTTTCGTGTCCGGTCCCAACATCGGCAAGAAGACCGATGCGATCATCCGCGCCGTGGCGGAACTGGGCGCCACGCTGGACATGGAAATCGTGGCCGAAGGGTTGGAAACGATCGATCAGGTGCAGGCCGTCAGCTCGGCGGGATGCACGCTGGGCCAAGGCTATTACTTCAGCCGCGCCGTGCCCGATTACATGGCCGCCCTGTTGCTGGCCAAGGAACGCGAAGGCGATCTGCCAGCCCGCCTTGCGGGTTGATTTAGCACCGATAACGCTAATGCGAACTGTTTGCAAAAATAGTGGCTGAATCGCGGCTTTTCGCGGTTGCAACATGCTGCGCCCGGGCCTAGGGATTCGCCGTTCCTGAACGGGCACCTCCCCTCGCGGGATGCGGGGTAGTGCCCATGCCATGAAGCCTGCACCCCGCGTCAGCTCAAGGATTAGGCAAGACATGGCCAAGACCACTCGCACCAAGATCGCTCTCATCGGTTCCGGCATGATCGGCGGCACTCTGGCGCATCTCGCCGCCAAGGCCGAACTGGGCGACATCGTCCTGTTCGACATCGCCGAAGGCATCCCGCAGGGCAAGGCGCTCGACCTGTCGCAGTGCGGCCCGGTCGAAGGGTTCGACGCGAAGATCACCGGCACCAACGATTATGCCGACATTGCCGGGGCGGACGTTATCATCGTCACCGCCGGCGTGCCGCGCAAGCCGGGCATGAGCCGCGACGATCTGCTGGGCATCAACCTTTCCGTGATGAAGGCCGTGGGCGAAGGCATCAAGGCCCATGCGCCCGACGCTTTCGTGATCTGCATCACCAACCCGCTCGATGCGATGGTCTGGGCCTTGCGCGAATTTTCCGGCCTGCCGGCCAACAAGGTCGTCGGCATGGCCGGCGTTCTCGACAGCGCCCGCTTCGCCACTTTCCTCGCTTGGGAATTCGGCGTTTCGGTGAAGGACGTGAACGCCTTCGTGCTGGGCGGCCACGGCGATACCATGGTGCCTGTCACCAGCTACACCACCGTATCCGGCATCCCGGTCGATGACCTCGTGAAGATGGGCAAGTCGAGCAAGGAAGCGATCGACGCCATCGTCGCCCGCACCCGCAGCGGCGGCGGCGAAATCGTCGGCCTGCTCAAGACCGGTTCCGCCTATTACGCGCCCGCCACCAGCGCCATCGCCATGGCGGAGGCTTATCTGCGCGACCAGAAGCGCATCCTGCCCTGCGCCGTTTACGTTGACGGCAAGTATGGCCTTGATGGCCTGTATGTCGGCGTCCCGGCGGTGATTGGCGCCAATGGCGTGGAAGAAGTGGTCGAAATCGCTCTCGAAGGCGAAACCAAGGCCAATTTCCAGGTCAGCGTGGACGCGGTCAAGGAACTGCTGGTTGCCTGCAAGGCGATCGACCCCACCCTCGCCTGATCCTCAACGCCGGGCGGCGCGCGCTGCCCGGCCACCCGCCCCGCGCACGGGGCGCAACAGGAAAATTTCGGATGTCCATCCTCGTCAACAAGAACACCAAGGTCATCACGCAAGGGATGACGGGTGAAACCGGCACTTTCCACACCCAGCAGGCGCTGGCTTACGGCACCCAGATGGTTGCCGGCGTGACCCCGGGCAAAGGCGGGCAGAGCCACATCGGCCTGCCGGTGTTCAACACCGTGGCCGAAGCCAAGCACGCCACCGGCGCGACCGCTTCGGTCGTCTATGTGCCGCCGCCCTTCGCCGCCGATTCGATCCTCGAAGCCATTGACGCCGAAATCGAACTGATCGTGGCGATCACCGAAGGCGTTCCGGTGATGGACATGGTGCGCGTGAAGCGCGCGCTGTCGGGCAGCAAGAGCCGCCTGATCGGGCCGAACTGCCCCGGCGTGCTGACGCCCGATGAATGCAAGATCGGGATCATGCCCGGCTCCATCTTCAAGAAGGGTTCGGTCGGCGTTGTCAGCCGTTCGGGCACCCTGACCTATGAAGCGGTGTTCCAGACCACCAACATCGGCCTTGGCCAGACCACTGCGGTCGGCATCGGCGGCGATCCGGTGAATGGCACCAATTTCATCGATATGCTGGAACTGTTCCTGGCCGATGACGATACCAAGTCGATCATCATGATCGGCGAAATCGGCGGCAGCGCCGAAGAAGAAGCCGCGCAGTTCCTGAAGGACGAAGCCAAGCGCGGCCGCAAGAAGCCAATGGTTGGCTTCATCGCCGGTCTCACCGCCCCTCCGGGCCGCCGCATGGGCCATGCCGGTGCGATCGTTTCGGGCGGCCAGGGCGGCGCGGAAGACAAGATCGCCGCGATGGAAGAAGCCGGCATCCGCGTGGCGAACAGCCCCAGCGAACTCGGCACCACGCTCGACGCGCTGCTGAAGGAACTTGCCTGACCGCCGTTCTAACCATCGCGCGCACAGCGATGGTTAACATGGCCGGGGCCACGGAGCCTGAATGATGGGTAACGAAGCACAGAATTTCCTTCCCGAAATGCCGGCCCAGGAAGGGCCGCAGCCGGGGCCGAGCTGGCACAACGGCCGTTGGCCGCTGGCCGATGGCGACGATCTGGCCATGGCGATGGATCCCACCGCCATGGCCGTGATGGTCAAGGAAGCTGCCGCCAAGGCGGGCAAGGCGCTGGACGGGGTGGAGGTGGAAACCGCCGCCGCCGCATCGATCCGCGCCATGCTGCTGATCCGTTCGTATCGCGTGCGCGGCCATCTGGCCGCCAACCTCGATCCGCTGGGCCTCAGCCATATCGAACTGCCTGACGATCTTAAGCTGGAATGGCACGGCTTCACCGGCGATGCGCTGGACCGTGAAGTCTATATCGGCGGGGTGCTGGGGCTGGATTGGGTGACCCCGCGCAATCTGGTGGACATCCTGCGCGCCAATTACTGCGGGCAAGTCGGCCTCGAATACATGCACATCGCCGATGTGGAGGAACGCCGGTTCCTGCAGGACCGCATCGAAGGGCCGGACAAGGTCATCACCTTCACCCCCGAAGGCAAGCGCGCGATCCTGAAGGCCGTCATCCGCGGCGAAGGGTACGAAGGCTTCCTCGGCAAGAAATACGTCGGCACCAAGCGCTTCGGCCTCGATGGTGGCGAAAGCATGATTCCGGCGCTGGAAGCCGTGATCAAGTACGGCAGCCAGCAGGGCGTGCGCGAAATCATCTATGGCATGGCCCACCGTGGCCGCCTGAACGTTCTCGCCAACGTGATGGCCAAGCCGTACAAGGTGATCTTCCACGAATTTTCCGGCGGCACTGCCAATCCTGCCGATGTCGGCGGATCGGGTGACGTGAAGTATCACCTCGGCACCAGCACCGACCGCGAATTCGACGGGGTGAAGGTGCACATGAGCCTGATGCCCAACCCCAGCCATCTGGAAACGGTGGACCCGGTGGTGCTGGGCAAGGCCCGCGCACAGCAGGCCATCCGTGACGATCTGACCAAGCACGATCAGGTGCTGCCGGTGCTGATCCACGGCGATGCCGCCTTTGCCGGGCAAGGCGTGGTGTGGGAATGCTTCGCGCTTTCGGGCGTGCGCGGGTACAACACCGGCGGCTGCATCCACTTCATCATCAACAACCAGATCGGGTTCACCACCCGGCCGAAATTCCCGCGCAATTCGCCCTATCCCAGCGATGTGGCCAAGGGCGTGCAGGCGCCGATCCTGCACGTGAACGGCGATGATCCCGAAGCGGTTACGTTCGCCTGCAAGCTGGCCGTGGAATACCGCCAGAAGTTCAAGCACGATATCGTGATCGACATGTGGTGCTATCGCCGGTTCGGCCACAACGAAGGCGATGAACCGGGCTTCACCCAGCCGCTGATGTACGATTCCATCCGCGCCCACCCGCGCGTGTCGGAACTCTACGCCACCCGGCTGGAAGGCGAAGGCGTGATCGATGCCGCCGTCGCGCCCGGAATGCGCGCTGAATTCGACGATCTGCTGACTGCAGAATTCGACGCATCGAAAAGCTACCTGCCCAACGAAGCCGACTGGTTCGCCGGGCGGTGGAGCGGGCTGCACAAGCCAGCCGATCCCGAAACCGCGCGCCGCAACACCCATACCGCGATCGAGGCCAAGCTGTTCGAAAGCATCGGCCGCACCATCACCACCGTCCCCGCGGACCTGACCGTGCACAAGACGCTGGCCCGCGTGATCGACGGCCGCCGCCAGTCGTTCGACAGCGGCGAAGGGTTCGACTGGGCCACCGCCGAAGCGCTCGCTTTCGGCAGCCTTGTCACCGAAGGATTCGGCGTGCGCCTGTCCGGGCAGGACAGCGGGCGCGGCACCTTCAGCCAGCGCCACGCGATCTGGGTGGACCAGAAGGACGAACGCAAGTTCATCCCGCTGACCACCCTGCCCCACGGCAAGTTCGAGGTCTATGACAGCCCGCTGTCCGAATATGGCGTGCTCGGGTTCGAATATGGCTTTGCCATGTCCGATCCCAAGACGCTGACCTGCTGGGAAGCGCAGTTCGGCGATTTCGCCAATGGCGCACAGATCATCATCGATCAGTACGTCGCCGCAGGCGAAGCCAAGTGGTTGCGCGCCAACGGCCTCGTGATGATGCTGCCGCACGGATACGAAGGCCAGGGGCCGGAACATTCGTCCGCCCGGCTGGAACGGTTCCTGCAATTGTGCGCGAACGACAACATTCAGGTGTGCAACATCACCAGCCCGGCCAATTACTTCCACGTGCTGCGCCGGCAGATGCTGCGTCCGTTCCGCAAACCGCTGATCATCATGACGCCCAAGAGCCTGTTGCGCCACCCGCTGGCGAAAAGCCGGGCGGCGGAATTCCAGGGCGAAAGCCACTTCAAGCGGATCTTCTCGGACACGAAGGACATTGCCGACAGCAAGGTGCGCCGTCTGGTGCTGTGCAGCGGCAAGGTCGCCTACGACCTGATCGAGAAGCGCGACGCCGAAGGGCTGGAAGATGTCTCGATCGTGCGGCTTGAACAGCTTTACCCCTTCCCCGGCGAACCGCTGGCCGTCCGGCTGAAGCGGATGACGGGCCTGAAGGAAGTGGTCTGGTGTCAGGAAGAACCGAAGAACAACGGCGCGTGGTTCTTCGTCGATGGCCAGATCGAAGACGCGCTGACCGATGCCGGGCATGACGGGATGCGCCCGTCGTATGCCGGGCGCGAAGCCTCTGCTTCGCCGGCAACGGGCCTCGCCAGCCGCCACAAGGAACAGCAGGAACTGCTGGTGAATACAGCTCTCGGCCTCGCCGATGGCAGCAAGAAAGCCTGAGGAATCGATCATGGCCACTGAAGTCAAAGTCCCGACCCTTGGGGAATCGGTCAGCGAAGCCACCATCGGCGAATGGCTGAAGAAGCCGGGCGAACCGGTGAAGCTGGACGAACCGATCGCCAGCCTCGAAACCGACAAGGTGGCGGTGGAAGTGCCGTCCCCGGTTGCCGGGATCATGGGTGCCTATGCTGTGGCCGTGGGTGAAACCGTGGCCGTTGGCGCAGTGATCGCCAGCATCGAAGACGCCACCGGCGCAGGCGAACAGACGCAAGTGGCCCCGCGCGAAAACCCGCAGCCCGCCGCGCAGGATCCGGCCAATGCGCCTGCCGCCACGGCGGCTGACGTGGTGGATGCCGCCACCCTTTCCCCTGCGGTTCGCCGTGCGGTGCTGGAACACGGCATCGATCCTTCCGCCGTCAAGGGCAGCGGCAAGGACGGCCGGCTGACCAAGGAAGACGTGCTGTCCGCCGCCAAGGCGAAGAAGGACAGCCCGGCCCCGGTCGCCACCGCAGCCGCACCCGCCGTTTCGGCCCCTGCCGCCCCTGCGGGCGATCGCCGCGAAGAACGCGTGAAGATGACGCGCCTGCGTCAGACCATCGCCAAGCGGCTGAAGGCGGCGCAGAACGAAGCCGCGCTGCTGACCACCTTCAACGATGTCGACATGACTGCGGTGATGGCAGCGCGCGATGCCTACAAGGATCTGTTCGCGAAGAAGCACGGCATCAAGCTGGGCTTCATGAGCTTCTTCGCCAAGGCGGCCTGCCTTGCGCTGAAGGACGTGCCCGCCGTCAACGCACGGATCGAAGGCGACGAAATCATCTATCACGATTACGTCGATCTTTCCGTCGCCGTCAGCGCGCCCAACGGGCTGGTGGTGCCGGTGGTCCGCGATGTGGACCAGATGGGTTTCGCGCAAGTGGAACAGGCCATCGCGGGTTATGGCCAGAAGGCCAAGGACGGTTCGCTGACCATGGCCGACATGGCCGGCGGCACCTTCACCATTTCCAATGGCGGCGTGTTCGGCAGCCTGATGTCGACCCCGATCATCAATCCGCCGCAGTCGGCGGTTCTGGGCCTGCACCGGATCGAAGAACGCCCCGTGGCCCGCAATGGCCAGGTGGTGATCCGCCCGATGATGTATATCGCGCTCAGCTACGATCACCGTATCATCGACGGGCGCGAAGCGGTGACCGCGCTGAAGATCATCAAGGATGCAATCGAGGATCCGATGCGCCTGCTGATCGATTTGTGATCGTCCAATTACGCTTTCCCGGCGCAGGCCGGGGTCTGGTGCCGACGGGCACGCGATAGCCGAGGGAGATTCCAGCTTGCGCTGGGATGACGAATATATGGCTGAATTTGACTACGATCTCCTCGTCATCGGTGCCGGCCCCGGCGGCTATGTCGCGGCCATCCGCGCCGCGCAGCTGGGCCTGAAGGTAGCCTGCGCCGAAGGGCGCGAAACGCTGGGCGGCACCTGCCTCAACGTCGGCTGTATCCCGTCCAAGGCATTGCTGCATGGCAGCGAACTGTACGAAGAAGCCGCCCACGGCACGCTGGCCAAATTCGGCGTCACGTTCGACAAGGTCGGGCTGGACCTGTCGGTGATGCAGGGTGAAAAGGCCAAGGCGGTCAAGGAACTGACCGGCGGGATCGAATTCCTGTTCAAGAAGAACAAGGTCACATGGCTGAAAGGCTATGCCACGTTCAAGGACACGCACAGCGTCGAAGTGGCGGGCCAGACTGTCACAGCAAAGAACGTGCTGATCGCCACCGGCTCCAGCGTCACCCCCCTGCCCGGCGTCACGGTGGACAACGATGCTGGCCGCATCGTCGATTCCACCGGCGCGCTGACTTTCGCGCAAGTGCCGGAACATCTGGTGGTCATCGGTGGCGGCGTGATCGGGCTGGAACTGGGCAGCGTGTGGCGCCGCCTTGGCGCGCGCGTGACGGTGGTCGAATTCCTCGACCAGCTGTTGCCCGGCATGGACGGCGAAGTCCGCAAGGAAGCCGGCAAGCTGTTCAAGAAGCAGGGGCTGGACCTGCGCCTTTCCACCAAGGTCACCGGCGCCACGGTAAAGGGCAAGACCGTTGCCCTGACGCTGGAACCGGCAGCGGGCGGCGCGGCGGAAGTGCTGGAAGCGAGCCACGTGCTGGTCGCCATCGGCCGCCGTCCCAATGTGTCGGGCCTTGGCATCGACGCCATCGGGCTGGAACTGAACGCGCGCGGGCAGATCGAAACCGACCATGATTTCCGCACCAAGGTGGCGGGCGTGTGGGCGATCGGGGACGTGATCCCCGGCCCGATGCTGGCGCACAAGGCGGAAGACGAAGGCGTCGCCGTGGCGGAAAACATCGCCGGGCAGACGGGCATCGTCAATCACGCGGTGATCCCCAGCGTCGTCTACACCATGCCCGAAATCGCCGGCGTGGGCCTGACCGAAGAAGCTGCCGCCGAACGCGGTGCGATCAAGGTCGGCAAGTTCCCGATGATGGCCAACAGCCGGGCGAAGACCAACCGCGACACCGACGGGTTCGTGAAAGTCATCGCCGATGCCGCGACCGACCGCGTGCTGGGCGTGTGGATTGTTGCCAGCCTTGCCGGCACGATGATCGCCGAAGCGGCGCTGGGCATGGAATTTGGCGCCACCAGCGAAGACATCGCCTACACCTGCCACGCGCATCCGACCCATTCGGAAGCGATGAAGGAAGCGGCCATGGCGGTGCAGGGCAAGCCGATCCATATCTGAGCTGAGCTGGGCCAAATCTGATGTCGCTGCGTCCGTTTCATCTCGCCTTCCCGGTCCGCGATCTGGCGGAAGCGCGGGGGTTCTGGGGCGGGGTCATGGGCTGCCCGGAAGGGCGCAGCAGCGATCACTGGATCGACTTCGATTTCTACGGCCACCAGATTGTCACCCACCTCGCGCCTGCGAGCACCCCAGCGGGGTTCGGCAAGGTCGACGGGCATGACGTGCCCGTGCCGCATTTCGGCATCGTGCTGGAACTGGCGGATTGGGAAGCGCTGGCCGAACGGCTGAAGGCAGCCGGCACGCAGTTCGTGATCGAACCTTATGTGCGTTTTCGTGGTCAGCCCGGCGAACAGGCGACGATGTTCTTCCTCGACCCAAGCGGCAATGCCATCGAAATGAAGGCCTTTGCCGATCTGAAGCAGCTGTTCGCCAAGTGATGCGCGCATGATCCCGCCGCCTGCCCTGCCCCCGCTGTTCGATCTGGCCGGCACCGCGGTGTTCGCACTGTCGGGTGCGCTGGTGGCGGCGCGGCTGCGGCAGACTTTCGTCACCATGACCTTTTTCGCGCTCGTTACCGGCGTCGGCGGCGGATCACTGCGTGATGCGCTGATCGGCCAGCCCGCGTTCTGGCTGCATCAGCCGTGGGTGGCGGCCGTCATCCTTGCTGCCGCCACGCTGGCATGGTTCACGCCCAAGCGGTGGTGGGAAACACGCCTGCTTGAATGGGCGGACGCCATCGGGCTGGCGGTGTTTTCGGTGCTGGGCACGGCCAAGGCCATTGCCTTCGGGGTCGATCCGCTGCCCGCGATCATCCTCGGCGTGGTCAGCGGGTGCATGGGCGGGATCGTGCGCGACGTGCTGGCAGGCCTGCCGTCGATCCTGATGCGGCCAGAACTCTACGTCACAGCAGCCGCGCTGGGCGCAACCTTGTGCGCGCTGGGGCTGGCGTTCAACCTGCCGCCGCAACCGGTGTGGGCCGCAGCCGCGATTGCGGCCTTCGTGCTGCGCGGGGCGGCACTGGTCTGGGCGATCGAGCTGCCGGCCTATTCCCGCGCTGGTTGAGGCGGAACGTAGGCAACCTGCCCCAGCGACTGGCGCGCGCGGGCATAAAAGGCATCGTCATACTGCCCGCTCGCTGGAACCATCGTGGCCCGGCCGTCGGCCTCAGCCCGGGAATTGTCCCCGACCTCCACCGACTGCATCTGTCCATCCGGGCCGATGTGGCACGACCACGGCGCACCGCGATCGGTGCTGCCTGAAATGAACCAACCCTGCGCGCCGCGATTGGCGCCATCGACATCGCCAACCTGCGCGCCGCGTTGTTCGACAGCGTCCACGCACATATCTACCGCCCGGTCCATTCCGCCTGACTGGTAACCGCTGTCCTGTTGCGGCGCCCGGCGATAACCGGGTTCTGGACGATCTTGCACCGGATAGTCGCGCTGCTGGTCTGCATGGTCGACCGCGCTGGCCACGGCAACGATGCCGCCAAGGATCAACAACCCCGCAAAGATATCGCCGCCGTCGACGCGATCATGATGACGACCCCATCCGCCGCGCCCATACCCGCCGTGCGCCGCGGCATCGTGCCCCGCATCGCGCACGGTTACGCCGTGCGGCACCTGCAACGGGGCGGCGGCAACCGGTGATGCGATGATGGCAAAGCCGGCCAGTGCGGCGATGGCGCTGGTCCGCATGTTCAATTTCAGCGCCATGGCGCTTCCCCTAACCCTTGCGCGGCCACCAGCCACGCCCCCGGAATTGCTGCAGGCTAGGCGGTGCAGGCTTTCGTGTGCCTGAACCGCCCACCTTTTAGATCAAAGGCCGCGAACGCCGCTGTAATCGATGTTCACCACCCGGCCATAACGGACCTCGCAGGTGAACCGGCCCGCGTCATATCCGGCATAACGATCGTTCCATCCGCGATAATCGTTATCCCAGCCCCGGCCGTAACGGTCGTCGCCCCGGCGCCAGTCTCGGCCCATGCTGTTCACGGCAATCCGCCCTTTCACGCGATACCCATCGCGATAGGCATCCACATCACGGATATCGGTGACCTTGGCGCGGCCACCCCACGAAGACCCGCTGGCGTTGCGCTCCGCGGCATAGACGCACTGTTCCACCGCCGCGCGCGGATCCTGATACCCGCGTCCCCGATCGTATCCGCGATACTGATCACGGCCACGATAATCGTCATATCCGCGATCGTATCCCGGATTGTCGTAGCGGTTGCTGCCTGCGGCCGATGCAATCGCCGCGATGCCGCCGATCACCAGCGCGCCGGCAATGATATCGCCCGCGTCCACGCCATCGTGGCGACGATCGCGGTAATC
The DNA here is from genome assembly GCA_039804965.1 of Pseudomonadota bacterium. Lineage (GTDB taxonomy): Bacteria > Pseudomonadota > Alphaproteobacteria > Sphingomonadales > Sphingomonadaceae > Croceibacterium_C. The sequence continues at coordinate 664 of JBDLVD010000039.1, read as the reverse complement.
GCGGGCTGCCGCCGGGGCGACCGAGGTGAAGGCCGCGGCGCCTGCTGCGATGGTACCGACCACAGCCTTGGAAATAGTCTTCATGGTCCTGCTCCTACCTTGCCTTGGAGGCGATGCGCCGTCCGAAGGGTATGAGCAGGATTTAGAACCCGGGCGCTGAGACTATGCTGAACCTGACCGACAGCATCCGTTCATGATAATTGCCATTTTACTGAACGGGAACATTCCCTGCTTTCAGCCCGGTCCAGTGGGCAAGGAAGGCCATGACGTCCGCCGCTTCCTCGATCGCCTTGTCGGTCGGCTTGCCGGATCCGTGGCCAGCGCGGGTTTCGATGCGGATCAGCTGCGGCTTCGGCCCCAGATGCGCGGCCTGCAAGGCGGCGGCATATTTGAAGCTGTGGCCCGGCACCACCCGGTCATCGGTATCGGCCGTTGTCACCAGCAGCGCCGGATAGGGCGTGTTGGGGCGGATGTTGTGATAGGGGCTGTATGCCCGCAGCACGCGCCAATCGGCCTCCTTCGCCGGGTAGCCATAGTCATCGACCCAGTATCGTCCGGCGGTGAAGCGGTCGAACCGCAGCATGTCCATCACGCCCACTGCGGCGTTTCCTGCGGCGAACAGGTCGGGCCGCTGGTTCACCACCGCGCCCACCAGCAGCCCACC
>JBDLVD010000038.1:0-15249 GCA_039804965.1 Pseudomonadota bacterium | reverse complement strand
GCGCCATCCCTGCTCACCTGCAACTGGAAAGCGCCAGCAGGTCCGATGTGCAGTTTTCCACCGATCGGGGCCGCAGTTGGCACAAGTGGGGTGATTCTGGCGGCGTTCCTGCGGGCGTAACCCACTTGCGATGGCCGCTGGGCCGGTTGCAGGGTGCTTTCAGTTACCGTGCAGTGGTTCGTTAAGCGAGCAGCAGCGCGGGATTTTCCAGCAAGCGCTTCACTTCCTGCACGAACGCAGCGGCATCATAGCCATCGACCACCCGGTGATCGCAGCTGATCGACAGGTTCATCAGCTTGCGCTTCGCCACCCGTTCCCCGCCCAGCCCGTCGCTGACGAACATCGGCCGCTCGACAATGCGGTTGGGCGCAAGGATCGCAACTTCGGGCCTGTTTATCACGGGGGTAGAGGCAATACCTCCCAAAGGTCCGAGCGATGAGAGCGTGAAGGTAGAGCCCGAAAGCTCCTCCGAAGCCGCCTTTCCAGCCCGCGCAGCTTGCGCCAATCGCACGATTTCCGCCGCCAATTGCCACAGGTTCATGCCTTGCGCATTGCGGATTACGGGCACCATCAACCCGGCATCGGTCATCGTTGCCATGCCCAGATGCACCACCCCATGCCGCGTCACGACATTGGCTTCGTCATCATAGCGGGCATTAAGCATCGGGAATTGCGGCAAAGTCCGGCAAATTGCAGCGATGAGCAAAGGCAGAATCGTCAGCTTCGGACGATCGGCCAAGCCTTCGTTCAGGCCCGCCCGCAAGGCTTCCAGATCGGTAACGTCACACTCCTCCACATAAGTGAAGTGCGGGATATGCCGCTTCGACGCGGCCATGTTTTCCGCGATGCGGCGGCGCATCCCAACAACCTTGATCACCTCATCCGCCCGGGCCGCACCTGCGGGCGCATAGCCTTGCCCGGCATTATAGCTGAGGAAGGCATCAAGATCGGCGTGGCGGACCCTGCCTTCCGCGCCGGGTTTGACCGTTGCCAGATCGATCCCCAGCGCCCGCGCCCGTTCCCGCACGGCAGGACTTGCCAGTACTTTGGCGCGGTTTGGCGCAGCGCCGCTGTCAGGATTTGGTAACTGGGCTGCCGGTTGCGGTTGCGGTTCCATGGCGGGTTCAGGCCGTTGTTCCGGCTGGTGTTTTACCGGTTCTGGCGCTTCAGACGGTGCCGCCAATTCACTGGCGGCATCTGTTTCCAGCACCACCAGCGGCGATCCGATGGCGATCACATCACCGACTTCGCCCGCCACTTCCAGCACCACGCCGGCAACCGGGCTTTCCATTTCCACGGTGGCCTTGTCGGTCATCAAATCGGCAAGGCGGCCATCTTCCTCCACCCGGTCCCCGGGTTTGACGTGCCATGCGACCACTTCGGCTTCGGCAATGCCTTCACCAATATCCGGCAAATTGAAGGTGTAACGGGCCATTCCTCTTACCCTTCCAACATTCTGTCGATCGCTTCGCCCACGCGGACCGGGCCGGGGAAATAGGCCCATTCCAGACTGTGCGGATATGGTGTGTCGAAACCGGTCACGCGTTCCACCGGGGCTTCGAGATGGTAGAAGCAGCGCTCCTGCACCAGGGCCGACAGTTCGGCCCCAAAACCGCTGGTGCGGGTGGCTTCGTGAACAATCAGGCACTTGCCGGTCTTCTTTACCGACATTTCGATGGCTTCGATGTCCAGCGGAACCAGCGTCCTCAGATCAATGATTTCGGCATCGACGCCTTTTTCCCGCGCAACGCCTTCGGCCACGTGCACCATGGTGCCATAGGCCAGGATCGTCAGTGCATCGCCTTCGCGCACCACCCGCGCCTTGCCCAAAGGCACAGTGTAATGGCCTTGCGGCACCTCTGCATCGGGATGCCCCTTCCACGGGCGCGTTGGCCGGTCATAATAGCCATCGAACGGGCCGTTGTAGATCCGCTTGGGTTCCAGAAAGACCACCGGATCATTCGATTCAATCGCTGCGATCAGCAGGCCTTTCGCATCGTAGGGCGTGCTGGGAACGACGGTAACCAGCCCCGCAACCTGCGTGAACATGGCTTCCGGACTCTGACTGTGGGTCTGGCCACCGAAAATGCCGCCACCGAAAGGGCTGCGGACCGTCAGCGGGGCGATGAATTCGGTGGCTGAACGATAACGGAGCCGAGCGGCCTCGCTCACCAATTGGTCGAAGCCGGGGTAGATATAGTCAGAAAACTGGATTTCAGGGACCGGCCGCAGGCCATAGGCGCCCATGCCCACCGCCACGCCGATAATGCCGCATTCGCTGATCGGGGTATCGAAAACGCGGGCCTTGCCATATTTTTCCTGCAAGCCAGCGGTGCAGCGAAAAACGCCTCCGAAATAGCCGACATCTTCCCCCAGCACGACCACGTCGGGATCGCGCGCCAGCATTTCGTCCAACGCTTCGTTGATCGCCTCGATCATGGTCAATTCGCGCGGAGCGGTCATGCATCACCGTCCGGATACTTGACCTGCCGTTCGTGCATCGCCTGCGCCGACTGTTCGCGCAGATGCCACGGCTGCGTTTCGAACACGTCTTCGAACATCGTCGCATCGGGATGATGCAGCCCGTGGCCAAGGATGCCGTTCTTTTCCGCGGCACGCATGGCGGCCCGCACTTCTTCGTCCAGTTCGCGGTCCATCGCTTCGTGCTGCTCCAGCGACCATTCGCCCAGCGCAACCAGATGATCCCGCAGCCGCGCGATCGGATCGCCCAGTGGCCAGTCGGTCCGTTCCTGCGCGCTGCGATAGACGGTCGGGTCGTCGGAAGTGGAATGGCCCTCGGCGCGGTAGGTGAAATATTCCACCAATGTCGGCCCAGCATTGGCCCGCGCACGCTCTGCCGCCCAGCGCTGCGCGGCATAGACTGCCAGCGCATCGTTGCCATCAACCCGCAGGCCGGCAATGCCATAGCCGATCGCCCGCGCAGCAAAGCTGGTCCGTTCCGCCCCGGCCAGCCCGGAAAAGCTGGAAATGGCCCACTGGTTGTTGACCACGTTGATGATGACCGGCGCGTTATAGACAGCGGCAAACACCAAGGCCGCATGAAAATCGTTTTCCGCAGTCGATCCTTCGCCCACCCAACCGACCGCGATCTTGCTGTCGCCGCGCATCGCCGATGCCATGGCAAACCCTGTCGCCTGCGGCAGCTGCGTGGCCAGATTGCCCGAAATCGTGAAGAAGTTCACTTCCCGCGCGGAATAGAGGATCGGCAACTGCCGCCCCTTGAGCTTGTCCGCCTTGTTGGAGAAGATCTGGTTGATCATCGCTTCCAGCGGATACTGGCGCGCGATCAGGCACCCCTGCTGGCGGTAGGTCGGGAAGATCATGTCTTCCGAATCGAGCGCATGGGTGGCGGCAACCGACACCGCTTCTTCCCCCATGGCCTTGAGATAGAAGCTGGTCTTGCCCTGCCGCTGCGCGCGATACATCCGCGCATCGAAGGCCCGAACAATGGCCATTTCACGCAGAATCTGCCGCAGATGATCGGCGGGAAGGCGCGGGTTCCACGGTCCGCAGGCCACACCGTCGTCCGCCAATACCCGGATCATATCGGTGCATAGCGGATTGGTTTCAGCGGCAGGGCAGGTTTCAACGGGCCGCGGCTGCGCCCCGGCAGGGGGAATCGCCAGATGGCTGAAATCGACTGCGTCACCGGGGCGGAACAGCGGTTCCGGCACGTGGAACGCCAGACGCGGACGATTATGCCCCTGCCCTGCGCCCTGTTCCGCCATCGCGTTCTCCCGGAGTGGTGGTTGAAACTTTCTTTTAATCGCCTGACATTTTATTAGTTGCACTCGAAACGGTCAACAGTCTGTTTCACACCGCCACAGGCGCACGGATAACGCCTTGAGGGGTGTAGTCCGTCACCTCGAAATCCTCGAACCGGTAATCGAAAATCGAATCGGGGGTCCGCATGATGTGAAGCACCGGCAGGCCTGCCGGTTCCCGTGCCAGTTGTTCTTCCACCAGATGCGCGTGGTTGAGATAAAGGTGCGTATCGCCGCCGGTCCACACCAGCTCCCCCGGTTGCATCCCGGCCTGCGCCGCCACCATGCGCGTCAGCATGGCTGCGCCGAACAGGTTGAACGGCAGGCCCAGCGCCACGTCGCAGCTGCGCTGGTACAACTGGCAATTCAGCCGCGCCTGCGCGCCCTGCCCGCTGACGTGAAACTGATAGGTCTTGTGGCACGGCGGCAGGGCCATGCCGTCCAGTTCCGCCACGTTCCATCCTTCGATGATATGTCGCCGCCCGCCGGGGTTCTGCCGCAGATCGTCCACCAGCCGCGCCACCTGGTTGATCCCCGGCCCCTTGCGATACAGGCCATCGCCAGCGGGCTGATAGGTCGCCCAATCGACCCATTGCTTGCCGTAGACCGGACCAAGATCGCCCCATCGCTCGGCAAAGTCCGCGTCATCGACGATCCGCGCCTCGAACTCGGCTTGCGTCACGTCCTCGCCGCTCGCTTGCCGATATTTGGCCAGCGGCCAGTCGCTCCAGATCGTCACGCCCTGTTGCAGCAACGGGCGGATATTGGTGTTTCCGGTCAGGAACCACAGCATTTCGCGCGCGGCGGCCTTCCAGAACACCCGCTTGGTGGTCAGCAGCGGAATCGCCCCGCCCCCCAGATCGAACCGCAATTGCGGGCCGAACACCGACCGGGTGCCGATTCCCGTGCGGTCCATCCGTTCGTCCCCCTGCGTCCAGATGCGGCGCATGAGGTCGAGATACTGCCATTCCCAATGGCTTGCGGCGGTTGAAGAGGCATCGTTCATGATTGACAGAGCTACCACCAAAAACGGCGCTTGCCAGCCCGTCACCTGCCACCTATAGGCGCGCTCTGCCTCGCTTCTGGCCCCGGATTTCCGGAGCCGTTTGCGCCGGTCGGGGAGTAGCTCAGCCTGGTAGAGCACTGTCTTCGGGAGGCAGGGGCCGGAGGTTCGAATCCTCTCTCCCCGACCATTTTTCTTTCACGTCATCCACGGTTTAGCGATGGCCCGCCCACGGGGCGCGGTTGGCGGGTTCGGTGCGGCTACGGAAATCGACACAGGATGGCCCTCGCCTTGCGCCAAACCTCTGGAAAACACCTGTCGGGGATTTGGCCCGAATCTGCGCCGGCCTCTAGGCCCGGCTGGTGAGCGCACCCATTCAAATCGGTACCGACGGCAGCAACCGCCCGATTACCATCGACATCAAGGAACTGCTCGCCACCCGCCTGCTGGTGCAGGGCAACAGCGGATCGGGCAAATCCCATCTTCTGCGCCGCCTGCTGGAAGAAAGCGCCACCATCGTCCAGCAGATCGTGATCGATCCGGAAGGCGATTTCGTCAGTCTGGGTGACGTGTTCGGCCATATCGTGATCGATGGCGCGGCCTATTCCACAGCGGAACTGACCCGCCTCGCCGCCCGTGTGCGTGCGCATCGCGCGTCCGTTGTACTCGCGCTCGACGGATTGGAAGTGGAAGCGCAGATGCGCTGCGCGGCACTGTTCCTTTCTTCGTTGTTCGATGCCCCGCGCGAACAATGGTATCCCGCGCTGGTGGTGGTGGACGAAGCACAGATGTTTGCGCCCGCCATCGCCGGGGAAGTCAGCGACGAAGCGCGGCGGCTGAGCCTGTCGGCAATGACCAACCTGATGTGCCGCGGCCGCAAGCGCGGCCTTGCCGGGGTCGTCGCCACGCAACGGCTGGCGAAGCTGGCAAAGAACGTGGCGGCAGAAGCATCCAACTTCCTGATGGGCCGCACCTTCCTCGACATCGATATGGCACGGGCGGCGGACCTGCTGGGCATGGAACGACGGCAGGCGGAACAGATTCGCGATCTGGAACGCGGCCAGTTTCTCGGGCTTGGCCCTGCGATCAGCCGGCGGCCGGTGTCGGTGCAGATCGGATCCGTGCGGACCGGCGTGCGGGTGATGACGCAGGAATTGTCTCCGCCATCGACCGCAACGCCCGAACAGTTGCACGAATTGCTGCATGCCGGACTGCATCTGGACGACGATGCCCCTGCCCCGCCCGCCGAGCCGCCCGCCTCGCCCGATGCGGAAGAACTGATCGCCCTGCTGGCCGCCGGCCCGCTGGAGGCGGAAGAGGAAATCGTGGAACAGCCGCAGCTGTTCGGCCCGTCGCAGGCGGATATCGATGCCGCCGTGGCCGAAATCCTGATCGACATGGCGGCGGAAGAAGGCTGCACCTTCCAGCCGCCGGCCAAGCTGTATCAGGATTTCTCCGTTCGCTGCCGGATGCAGCGCATCACCGCAGGCACGGTAGACATGGCGCAATTCCGCCGCCGCTTTGCCATGGCCGTTGCCGGGGTGACGGATGACGGCAACGGCCCGTGGCACGCGATCCTGCGCGTATCCAGCGCCCTGCCGGATGATCTGCTGGCCCCGTTCCTGGCGATCGCGCGCGCAGCGCAGATGGGCAGCCCCTGCCCCGACGATGACGAACTCGCCCGAGTGTACGGCACCAATTCGCTTGGCCGCATCCGCCGCCTGCTGGACCACTATGAACGCAGCGGCCTGATCGTGGTCCGCACCGATTTCAGCGGCCGCCGGTCGGTAACGATCCCCGAACTGGGACTGGCGACTGAACCGCTGGAAGCGTGAAATTGGGCATAGGCGGCAGCCAGTCACGTTACCGCCCACCCTTAAATTGCGACGTGAAACTTGCGAACGACCGCCTCGTCCCGCTTGTAATTCAACTGCAATATCGCCATTGGGAGCGCGCCTTCAGCTACCCGAAATTGCGAGAGTGATGAACCTTACCCATCCCTTCCTGGACGCGGACGGCGACAAGCTGCGCGAAGAATGCGGCGTCTTTGGCGTCATTGGCGCGCATGAGGCGGCCGGGGCATGCGCCCTTGGCCTGCATGCTCTGCAACATCGTGGGCAGGAAGCTGTCGGCATCACCAGCTTCGATGGTGCGGAATTCTACACCCGCAGGGGCAACGGCCACGTGGCCGAAGTGTTCAGCAGTGGCGAATCGTTCGCCGAACTGCCGGGCCAGATGGCAGCGGGCCATGTGCGCTATTCCACCACCGGCGGTGCGGGTTTGCGCAACGTGCAGCCGCTCTATGCCGAACTGGTGACCGGCGGTTTCGCCATTGCCCACAACGGCAACATTTCCAACGCCGGCCACTTGCGGCAGGAACTGGTCCGCAAGGGTGCGATCTTCCAGTCGACTTCCGATACCGAAGTCATCATCCACCTGGTCGCCACCAGCCGTTACCCCACGTTGATCGACCGGTTGGTCGACGCCCTGCGGATGGTCGAAGGCGCCTATTCGCTGGTCGTGATGACGCCGCAGGGCATGATCGCCTGCCGCGATCCGCTCGGTATCCGGCCGCTGGTGATGGGCAGCCTTGGCGGCGCGATCGTGTTCGCCAGCGAGACCGTGGCGCTGGATGTGGTCGGCGCGGATTTCATCCGCCAGATCGATCCGGGCGAAATGGTGCAGGTCGATTTCGACCTGAAGATTACCAGCCTACGCCCGTTCGGCGACGTGAAGCCACGCCCGTGCATCTTCGAGCACGTTTATTTCAGCCGCCCGGATTCGATCTTCAACGATCGCTCAGTCTACGAATCGCGCAAGCACATCGGCATCGAACTGGCCAAGGAAGCGCCCGCAGGCGCCGATCTGGTCGTACCGGTCCCGGACAGCGGCGTGCCGGCGGCGATAGGCTATTCCCAGCAGAGCGGCATTCCGTTCGAACTGGGCATCATCCGCTCGCACTACGTCGGGCGCACCTTCATCCAACCGTCGGACGGCGCGCGCCACGCCAGCGTGAAGCGCAAGCACAACGCCAACCGCAAGCTGGTGGAAGGCAAGAGCATCGTCCTGATCGACGATTCGATCGTGCGCGGTACGACCAGCCTCAAGATCGTGCAGATGATGCGCGATGCGGGCGCACGGGAAGTGCACTTCCGCGTGGCCAGCCCGCCGACCGGCTATGGCTGCTATTACGGCGTCGATACGCCGGAACGATCCAAACTGCTCGCCGGGCGGATGGACGTGGCCGCTATGTGCGAATTCATTCAGGCGGACAGTCTCGCCTTTGTCTCGATCGACGGGCTCTATCGCGCCGTCGGTCTCAAGGATCGCGATAATGCCTGCCCGCAATATTGCGATGCCTGCTTCACCGGCGATTACCCCACCAGTCTGACCGATCTGGCTGAACGCACTTCCGGCGACGCGCAATTGTCCTTCCCCGGCGCCAAGGTCGCTTGATGAGCGACAACACCGCCAACGGGCCGCTCGCCGGCAAGATCGCGCTCGTCACAGGCGCCAGCCGCGGTATTGGCGCGGCCACGGCAAAGGCCTTGGCTGCTGCCGGCGCGCACGTTGTGCTGACGGCACGCAAGGTAAAAGACCTCGAAGCAGTCGAAGATGCCATCCACGAATTGGGCGGCACCTCCACCATTGCACCGATGGACCTGACCGATGGCGATTCCATCGGCCGGCTGGCCAATGCGGTTGCCGAACGGTGGGAACGGCTCGACATCATGGTGCTGAACGCAGCCGTACTGCCAACGCTGACCCCGGTGACGCAAATTCCGCCCAAGGAATTCAGCATGGCAATCACGCTCAACCTGCTGGCCAATCAGGCCATGCTGGGCGCGTTCGATCCGCTGCTGAAGCGCAGCCTTGCCGGCCGGGTAATCGGCCTGACCAGCAGCGTCGGGGCCGAACCCCGCGCCTATTGGGGCGCATATGGTGCGACCAAGGCCGCGTTCGACACCCTGCTGGCTTGTTACGGGCAGGAAGTGGAAAAGATTTCGGCAGTGCGCGTGGCCATACTCGATCCCGGCGCCACCCGCACCGAAATGCGCGCCAAGGCATTTCCCGGCGAAGACCCGATGACGGTGAAAGAACCGGCAGCGGTGGCGGAACGGATTGTCGCGCTGGCGTCGGGGGAACTGGTCGGCACGCCGCGCATCCGCGCGAATTGAGCTGACCCGCCGCCCACTCAAAGCATCACCGGGCAGCCGACTTGTCCGCCCGGTCCGCAAACAGCCAGACCGAAGCGATCGCCATCATGGCCATCACCGACGGAACCCGCAGCGGGTAATCGCTGGCCGATGCCAGAATGAAGACCAGCATCACCACGCCGCCTACCAGCGGAAGCACACCGCGCTTTTCATCCCATACCTGAAATTCACGCATGAAGCGGATCGCAAACACAATCAGGGCCACCGCCAGCAAGGCGAGAGCAATCACCCCGCCGTCCATGGCAATTTCCAGGAAATCGTTATGGGCGTGATTGATGTAAGAAGGCTCCAGCGTGGCCAGCGGTTCGCCTGCCTTGTACACATCCGGAAACGATCCGAAGCCCGATCCCGCCGGGAAATAGGTCTTCAGCACATTCCAGCTGCCCTGCCAGATCGTGAAGCGAATTTCAGACGTGCCAACCGAAGTTGATCCTGACACTGCCCTGCCCATCTGCACACCATATGCAGCCAAAATCGCCAGAAGTACTGCCCCCGCACCGGCGAGATAACTGCGATAGCGGCGCAGCAGGGGCCGCAGCCGCGAGTTTTTGCGCGCGACGATGTATCCGCTGGCGACAAATGCCAACAAACCGAGGGCAAAGCCCATACGCGACCCCACCACAGCCAAAATCGGCAACAACACCAGTCCCACCAGCCCGCCGATGATGGCCTTGGCTCGCGAACCCTCCGTATCCTGCTGCATCCAGCCGCGAATAGTGAACGCCAGCAAGGGCAAGGCGCAGGCAAGCACCACCGCATTGTGATTGCGATTGGCGAACAGGCCGACCATCATGCCCTTGTTCGTGATCTTGTAGAAATAGAGCGGGCTTCCGGCCCCGCCTGCCAGCTGAAGAATGCAGACTGCGGCCGACAGACCGATCAGCGCCAGCAGTACAGTCGCAATATGGCGCCTGCCACGACTGTCCATTGATGCCGTGCCGAACAGTGCCGCCGCTGGCACCAGCAGCGAAAGCAGAGCATTCTGCGTCTGTTGCGGGGTCAGGCTCCAAGGCCGCCACGGGTTACCGAGCGCCGCCAGCCGATCAAGTTCAACCACCGCGGAACGTCCGGGCAGGATATGCCACAAAGCAGGGGGCAACGGCACCAGTTGCACGGCCACGAACAGCGCGGCGGCAGCCAGAATCAGTCCCGGTGTGCGAATTTGTCGCCACTGGTCGCGTGAAAGCGAAAAGGCGAAAAAGACGGCTGCAATCGCCGCCATCGGGCGCAGCAGTAATAGGGAGTATACGTCGGAGCGAGAGGCCCCGCCAATCAGGAACACCAGGCAGAGGAACCCGGCCACAAGCCAATCTCGGGATGAAGTAAAAAGGCGTGATTGCGGCACAACGGAACTCCGTATTTTCGGCATGTAAGATTGGTCAGGTGAAATATCAGGCGCGAGTGGCATCGATGATGAAACCAGCTTCGCTCATGTAACGCAGCAATTGTGTGAGGGCGGTCCCGTCCGACCGCGAACCACTGATACGGACTTTGGCGGCCGGAGCGGTTTGCACCAACTCCTCGCGTCCATGGCGTTTGATCACGGGGCGACCATCGGCTGAAAGCGCCAGCGTAGCTTCCGCCTCATCGCTGCGCAGGACCAACTGCGTTACCCCGGTAACCGGCTGACCGTTCATGTCGAGCGGTTCCAGCGCCGGTGACAGGGCAATCTGGCGCGGTCCCGCAACCGCCGCCATGAAACGGCGGGTCGTAGAGTTAAACGACACGGCCCCATCAACGCTGGGTGGCTCATGGCTTTCCGGCAGCACAACCTGTCCCAAGCCCATCCGGTGCGCGGGCGATCCCTTTGCCGCCAGAACCGAAACGATATTTCCAGCCTCCGCCGTCAGGGCAAAGCCACCAAGCCCGAAATAGGCCGGTGGAATGACGACCCGGTTGCCCTTGGCCCCGGCGAAGTCGAGGAACCTCGTGGTGGACGATCCTTCCCGTCCTTCGATCCGGAGAAATTCGAGATCGATCCCGGTGCAGTCCGGATGAAACCCGATCAAGGTCCGTCCCTTGAAGATCCCTTCGATGGACAGGTTGCGCCCGGTGAGGCCGGAACAGGGTGCATGGAATTTCAGGAAGCTGCGGATGCCGATATCGGCATAGCGGCAAAGATTGATGTCATCGAGGACAAGATTGTTGGCATCACCAAGATCGAACAGGTCGATGGTGCAATCCGATTCCAGAGAACGGACCGCGTTCCAGTAGGCAGAATCGGTGAAGCGGATACCCGTCCGGAAAACGCCGCCCGCCGACAGCAGGCGAAGGTTTTCCAACCGGGCATATTGCCAGCCCTCTCCTTCAATGGCGCAGGAAACCATGGCCGCCTGCGCCTCAAGCCGCAGCCCGGCGATCCGCACCCTTGCCACGGGTCTTCCATCACCCGCTATCATTGGGCCGGCATGATTGGCGCGCAGAGTACCCGTCCCCACGATTTGCTGGTTCGACCGCACGACCAGCGGTCGGTCAAGGCGATAGACGCCGTTGAGGACGATCGGTCGCGTGTCCCCCACTGCCGCATCAAGAAGCTGCTGGAGTTGCGGCCAGGAATCCGCGCTGCCATCATCGGGCGCGCCCTGCGGCACGAGGCAGGCATCGCGCGGACTGGCTGTGCTTTTGCTTATGGCAGAGGCGGTGGCCGGCAAGGCGGCGGCTGCCAGTCCACCGGCCAAACCGATCGTCCCGCCCACCAGCCCGCGGCGCGTCACGCTGGCAGCGTCTTCCGGGTTCATGGTCATTGAGGAGGCCCTGCGGCAATCTCGACAAAGAGATCGGAATATTGCTGGAGCGCGCGATCCCACGAAAAGCCCTCTGCCCAGTCACGGCAGTTGCGCTCCACTTCCGCGCGTTCGCAATCGGACAGGGTCGCCGCCTTGCGCAGCAACGATGCCCCGTCCCGTGCAAAATCGTCGGTCAGCCATCCGGTCCGCCCGTCGGCGATGACTTCCGGCAGTGAACCAGATCGATAACCGATCGAAGGACAGCCCACGTGAGCGGCTTCGATCACTGGCAGGCAGAAAGTTTCAAAAGTGGATGCGGTGACGAAAGCGTGGGCCTCGGCATAGAGGCTGTCGAGCTCCTTGCGACCGACACGCCCCAAAAACCGGATACTCTTATCGGCAAACTCGGCCTCCAGTTCGCCTCTTTCGGCACCATCACCAACCACTAGCAACGGTGGCAACGAGTCGGCGGAGCGGTAGGTGGCCAGCAATTCACGCACGTTCTTGTCAGGATCGAGCCGCCCTACGTAGAGCAGATGCTTAGGCTTCTGCCGTTGAATGGGTTGTTCCGGCCCCGCGACGCCATTGTAGACGATCCTTGGCAGGCAATTGCCCGCTGCGCCCGCTTCTTTTTCGAGCGACCGGCTGACCAGCACCACGGCCTGGCTGCGGCCAAGCGATGGGCGAATGACGAAGCGCCTCACCGTTCTGCTGATTGCCTCGCCCAAGTGATTGCCGAAGCGCAGGTTAAGTCGGCCGCGAAAGCCGTGATAGGTGGTCAGGAGGTTGCGGCTGGGCAGCAACAGGCTGATCACTGCGTGATGGCAATTCACCACGTCGAAAGCAGCCAGTTCGCGCCGCATGGTCGCAAGGAATCTTGCCCGGATTTGCAGCGATGTGCCCCTCGGCGCGACCACATCGAACCCGCGCCCTGCATCTGCGGCGGGTTTCAGCGAATAGACCGTAACTTGGTGCAACGGCGCCAGTCTCTCGGCCAATTCCAGCGTCACCTGATCGGACCCGCGTCCGGGCTGCAAGCTAATGTTGACCAAGGCGATACGCATGCCGCGATCAACCCGGTTTGCGCGCGCAGAAGGCGAAGGTGGAACAGTACTGGACTTTCAGCACGTTGGCGTCGCGCGCCGAACTGCCCGTCAGAACGCGGATGATGTCGATCAGCGACCACCACGATGACCATCCGGCAAAACGAGAGAACCAGTTCGGGCCGCCAAGCATCTGCCGCAGCAGCTTGTAATGAATGCCGTTGCAGTGGCTGATCAGTTCGGTCTGCAATCCGGCATGGCCCATCGCGAACAGAAAGCCGACCGGCGTGAAGTTGAACATGCTGAACGAATGGTATGGTTCGAGGTAGGATACGGATCCGACGAACACGCCGCCCTCTCGCAATGTCCGCGCCACTTCGGCCAGCAGTTCGTGCGGGAACGTCACGTGTTCCAGAACCTGATGGCAATAGATGACGTCGAAACTGTTGTCGGGATAAGGCAGATTCACTCCGTCGAAGGTCGAGATGTCGACAAAGTCGCCTGTTCGGGCGCGGACCTCGGGCGATTCCTCGATATCGACCCCCCGCCAATTTACGGCCGGGTCCATGGCTAGAAAACTCGAACGCGAGCCCCCCTCCCCGCACCCCAGATCCAGCACGGCGCAAGGGCCACCGCGCGGGTAAGCGGCACGTGCCAGCTCGATGGCGCTTTTTGCGGAGCTCGAATGTTGCTGCACTACAGCCGCGATCTTCGCGTAACCGGGCATTCTGCCAGCCATCTTGTTCAGCACGATCAACCCCTCACATGTTCTGGTGGTTTGCCGCTCATTTGAATTCCGGATGCTCCGGCAGGCCGGAATGGTCATGAGCATCAGCGACCGGTGGCGTTGCTTTGTTCCGCCCGTTTTCCACCGCCGCACCTCTCAGCCGCTCGATCCGCAGCGCCCTTGCATTGCCCACCAACAGCCCTGCGGCTGACCACAGGCACAGCGCGGAAGGCGCAGTCCGCAAGACCGAATCCACGGCCGCCCAGAGACACAGCCCAGCAGTCGCGGAAATGATCCCAACCGCCCGCAAACGAATGCTCTGATCAGGCGTCTTCAGCAGTTCGCGCATGGCCAGCAGCAGGCGAAGGATCGGCAGGATGAAGATCAGCAGCCCGATCACGCCCATTTCCAGCAGCACCCGCAGCCATTCGTTATGCGGTTCTTCCGGCAGAGCGAGGTGGTCGAACCCCAAACCTCCCCCGAAGAAGAACATCGTCCAACTGTCGAGATAGGAAATCGAATCCGCCCAAGTTGCGGTGCGCCAGGTCAGCGAGTTGGAATCGTTGCCCAATTCGCCAAAGCGCCCGGCGACTTCCGCCCCCACGAAATAAAACACGGCAGACACGGCGACGATCAGCAGCGTCATCCAAAGTGGACTGATGTTGAGCTTGCCGTTGTTGAATGATTGGACGACCCAGAAGATTGTCCCGGCAAAGGCCACACAAACAAAGCCCGAAAGGGAAAATGCCCCGACCAGCGCGATGCCCCCAAGCGCGAGGTACCAGATCAGGCTGTTTCGCAGGGTCTTGGTTCCGGCTGCGAAAGCGATCATCAATTGCACGAGCATAACCGCGCCCAACACGTTCGGGCTGGAGGTTCCGCCAAATACCCGGTTCACGCCATCGATGACGATGCCGGTGCCGCTGGCAATTTGCACCAGCGCGAGGGCGATCGAAGGAAAACCTAGGAACGCCACAATGTAGGCGCTGGTTTTGGTCAAAGTCGCGTCATCAGCGGCAAAAGCATTCTGACCGATGAAGACGCCCAGACTGTACATCACCAGGAAGCTTAGCGACACGGTCCAGATGTAGACCCCGGCCAAGAGCCCTTCCATGCCGAACTGGAGAGTGGAATTTGCCAGCGGCCACAACTGGAACACCGACAGCAGCAGATGCGCCCGCAGCACCGGATCCCCGGCAAAAGCCTGGTGCGGCTTGCGGATGATCAAAAGTGCCAGGATAGCTGGCGCGATCCAGCCCACCAGGCCGATGTAACTGAGATTTTCCATCCACGGCGCAACGCCAGAACCGCTCCGCATCACCCCGCGCGGCCAGTCGGACACCAGCCGAAATCCCAGCCACGATCCGAAGAAGAACAGCGCCTCGCGCGCGCCGGGCACCCAGCGTTTACGCATGGCGCTGCGTCGCCTGCACCAGCGCACCGGCCATGGCATGGTAATCGACCGGTTCGCGATTATAGCTGAATCGCGCCATTTCGCCGAACAGATCGTAGAGAACGCGGGCGACCTCGTCCGGGTCCACACAGTCTGTCCGCAGCTTCAGCAGGTCCTCGGCAAGATGGCGGTAATCCTGCATCTGCCGGGTGATCCCCAGCCCACCGAAAGTCCAGTGTCCGAGTACGTAGACCGGCTTGCCGTGGATCAGCGATTCCAGCGCGACAGTCGAATTGACGACGATTACGCCTTCCGACCGACGCACGACTTCATGGGCATTCACGCCTGCGTTCAG
>JBDLVD010000037.1:0-15603 GCA_039804965.1 Pseudomonadota bacterium | reverse complement strand
CAAGGATGAAAACAGCCCAGCGCTGTACGTCCTCATGCCGATGCGGGTGTAATCTCACGCAGCAGGCGGGGTATCCTGCCTGCTGCGCGGCCGTTTATCAGGCGTTCGGTTCGGGATGTTCGTCCCGCGCCTTGATCATTGCCTCTATGTCGACGAACTTTTCGCGCGGGGCATCTTCGCGTGCTGCGCGTTCTTCGGCTTCCTCGATCTTCTTCCAGTCGCGATACGTGACGACGTCCAGCTTGCGTTCGGCCGCCAGCAGATCGAACCCGGCGCGGCCGGCTTTGCGTGCCGGGCCCAGCGTTCCGTCTGCCACGTCCGCTGCGATCTGTTCGGCCACGGCATAGCCATCGGGCCGGTTGGTGCCGATTGTTCCCGACGGGCCACGGCGCGCCCAGCCAACGCAATAAAGGCCGGGCATGATCCGCCCCGCATCGTTGGCGAAACGCCCCGCGCGTTCATCGAACGGCACGCCGGGGATGGGTGAACTGCGATAGCCGATGCAACTGACCACCAGCCCGGCCTTGATGATTTCCGTCACGCCGGTGCCTTCCGCGCGGCCATGGACCAGTCGCGTCTTTTCGATTTCGATGCTTTCCACCGCCTTTTCCCCGTGCAGGGCGACAGGTTGGGCCATGAACGCGAATTCGATGGCGATCGGTTTTTCCGCACGGATATGTTCGGGTGTGGCGGCAAAATTTCGCAGCAGGTTGACGGATTTCCGCAAGCCCGGTTCCAGAATTGCGTCATCGTCCAGCGGCGGCAGATCCGCCCGGTCCACATGCGGCGCGGCGCGGTGCAGTTCGCCCAGTTCACCCAGTTCCTTGGGCGTCATCATGATCTGGTGCGGCCCGCGACGGCCCAGCAGCACGATCCTGTCGATCCGTGATGTGTCGAGCACGTCGAGCGCGTGGGCGACGATGTCGCTGCCGGCGAATTCGGCGCGGGTCTTCGACAGGATGCGCGCCACGTCCAGCGCCACGTTGCCCATGCCGATCACCACGGCTGTGCGGCTGGAAAGATCGGGATCGAGCTGCGCGAATTGCGGGTGGCCGTTGTACCAGCCGACGAAGGCGGCGCTGCCGAAGACATTGCCCAGATGTTCCCCCGGAACGTCCAGCGGGCGATCATGCGGGGCGCCGGTGGCCAGAACCACAGCGTCATACAGCTGTTCCAATTCGGCAATCGAAACGTCCGAACCGATGGAAACATTGCCCACGAACCGGACGTTTTCCGACAGCGCGACTTTTTCATACCGGCGGGCGACGCCCTTGATCGACTGGTGATCGGGCGCAACCCCGGTGCGGATCAGGCCGAACGGCACAGGCAGCCGATCGAAGATGTCGATCCGCACATCGTCGCCAAATGCCTTTTGCGCGGCTTCCGCCGTGTAATATCCGGCTGGACCGGAACCGATGATCGCGACGTGCCGCACTGGCGCCTCTCCCGTTCGCTTTTGCCCACGATCCTACCGCCTTATGCCGCTGCAGCAAGTACCGCTGGCAAGGCCGGATGCAGTGCTTAACGCTTTGTCAAATGCGCCGGGTGCATGGGCGTGGCATGGCGGCAATCGGGCAAGCGAGGGAAATGGGGCGCAAGATTACCCCACTGCGCCCGCACGGCGCGCCTGATCCGGTGCCCGAAACGGCGGCACCAGAAGAAGGGGCTGTCGTTACCGAGGCGGTGCTGGGGATTGCCGGTTCTCCGCCAGAACCCGAGCGGCGCGACCGTGAACGGCGTGACCGGCAGGCGTTACGCAATCATCCGCGCCATATCCCGCTGGTCAACCAGCACCCGTGCTTCCCTTCGCAATGGCCCTATCTCGTGGTCGCGATGGCCTCTGCGATCATGGCTTGCGTGGTCTTTTCCGACGCTTGGCCGGGCGCGGTCAGCATGGCGGCGCTGGGGCTGTCGATCCTTGGCATCTTGCCCGTCCGGTCCGCCAGCGCGTTCAAGGAAGGGCGGCCCATCGCGGTGCGCTTGACTGTGCTGGCCATGGTGGCGCTGCTGCCGCTGTTCCTGTTCGGCCTTGGCCTGACACGGTGGGCCAGCGAAGGCGGGCTGTCGTGGGATCTTGCCTTTGGTTCCATGCTGGGGATCAATTGCATTGCCAGCACTTATCTGCGTCGCCAGCCGGTGGTGATTTTCGTCGCCCAGTTGGCGCTGTGGAGCGCGGTGGTGCTGGAAAGTCCGTCGCTGGCGGGGGAGGGTATCCTGCTCGGCACTTTCGTGCTGGCCTGTCTTGTCGGGCGAGAACAGCGCGGCGAAGCAGAGCAGGAGGAAGAACGGCGGCAGGCGGCGGAACGCGTCAACAGCCGCGCGCGCGACATTCTGGCCGATTATGAAGAAACGCGGCAGGGCTGGTTCTGGGAAACGGACCGCCGCGGGCTGCTGACCTATGTTTCTGCGCCTGTGGCCAAAGTGCTTGGCCGGTCGCAGCATTCGCTGATCGGCCAGCCGCTGGTGCAGCTGTTCGATCTGCAGGATACCGGGCAGGAAGGCGAACGCACGCTGTTGTTCCACCTGTCTGCGCGCTCCTCGTTTCAGGAACTGCCGGTGCGGGCCGCCAGCCATGGCGAGGAACGCTGGTGGTCGGTAAGCGGGCGCCCGGTGCATGACGATTTCACCAACTTCGTAGGCTTTCGCGGGTCAGGGACCGATCTGACCGAAAAACGCCGTAGTCAGGAACAGGCGACGCGGCTGGCCCGCTACGATTCCCTGACCGGGCTCGCCAATCGGCTGGAAATGTCGCAGGCGCTGGAAAAGATTCTGGCTACACCGCGCGAAGCAAATCGTGCCTGCACCGTGATGCTGCTCGATCTCGACCGGTTCAAGCAAGTCAACGACACGATGGGCCATCCGGCGGGCGATGCGCTGCTGAAACAGGTTTCGCAGCGGCTCGAACGGGCGGTGGGCAAGATGGGCCAGGTCGGGCGGCTTGGCGGCGACGAATTCCAGGTGATCGTGCCCGGCCGGCTGGAACGGCGTGAACTGGGCGATCTGGGTTCCGAAATCATCAATTCGCTGTCGCAGCCCTATTCGATCGATGGGCAACGGGTCATCATCGGGGCGTCGGTGGGCGTGGCACTCTCGCCTGACGATGGTGCCACCAGCGAAGAATTGATCCGCAATGCCGACCTTGCGCTTTATGCCGCCAAGGATGGCGGGCGCGGGCGGTATCACTTCTACGCGCAGGATCTGCATGCGGAAGCAGAAGCCCGGGCGAAGCTGGAAGAAGAACTGCGCGACGCAATCACGCATGGGCAATTGCAGTTGTTCTACCAGCCGGTGGTGGCCACCGCGACCGAACAGATTTGCGGGTTCGAGGCGTTGTTGCGTTGGCAGCACCCGGTCAAGGGCTGGATCAGCCCACAGAAATTCGTGCAGACTGCGGAAGACAGCGGGCTGATCGGACAGATTGGCGAATGGGCCATTCGCACGGCCTGCCGGGACGTTGCCCGCTGGCCGGAAGAAGTGCGCGTGGCAGTCAACGTGTCGCCATTGCAATTCGCCAGCCCGCAACTGCCGGCAGTGGTGACCAGCGCCATCGCCCAATCGGGCATCCACCCTTCACGGCTGGAACTTGAAATCACCGAAAGCGTGTTCCTGAACGACGATGCCGGAACCGACGCGATGTTCGCCGCGCTGAAAGCCATCGGCGTGCGTCTGGCGCTGGATGATTTTGGCACCGGATATTCGTCGCTCGGCTATCTGAAAAAGGCGCCGTTCGACAAGATCAAGATCGATCAGAGCTTCGTGCGCGGGGCTACCCAGCCCGAAAGCCGCAATGGCGCGATCATCGCTTCCATCACCAGCCTTGCCCATGCGCTGGGCATGGATACCACGGCAGAAGGCGTGGAAACGATGGACGAACTGGACCTTGTGCGGATGCACGGGTGCAGCCACGTGCAGGGCTTCATCTACGAACGCCCGCTCAGTTCCGAAGCCGCGACCGAACGTCTCAAAACCGGGTTGGGCGCCGTCGCGCGGGGCCCGCGCAGTGCCCGGGCCCCGCGTCAGACGATGTTGCGCAAGGTGGTGATGGATCACCACGGGCAACTCTACAACGGCACCATCCGCAACATTTCGATCACCGGGGCGCTGATCGAAGGGCTGTGGAACGTGCCGGTCGGCACGATTTTCCAGGTGCATATATCCGAAAACCATTGCGTCACCTGCACCACCCGGTGGAGCGGTGGCGACCGGATGGGGGTTGAGTTCGCGACACCGCTGCAACGCGATGTCAGCGGCCGGATCGTAGCCATCAGTGGTCGCACCGCGCCGCCGGTGGTCAAGGCGCTGGCTCGGGCCAATCCGTGAACGGCGAATGCCCACCGGCTGTGCTGCAGGGGCAAGTAATTGCACGTATCCGTTATCCAATTCGTAAGCGTGCTGATTTACTTTCTGCGCTGCGAAAAAGGTCCGCTGCCGGTCCGGTCAGTGCAGGAGTTATAGGCAAATGGTGATGCGGGGGGTTTTGCGGAGCTTCGGCGGCGCGATTGCGCCTGCCCGTTCGCGAGACGCCGCAGAGCCTGCCGCTGCCCCCGTTTCCGGCACCGTTGGTGATGCCGAACGGTTGCAGATCCTCGAAGCGCTGGAGGAATCGGGCGTTGCCTGGTTCTGGTCCACCGACAGCGAAAACCGGCTGAATTACCTGTCCCGATCGGCGGCGGAGCGATTTGCGCCGCTGTCCGGCGCGCAAGGCATCTTGCTGGTAGATATGCTGGAGGCTGTTCCGGCCGATGGGCAGGATCATGCCGAGCGGCCACTGTCCTTCATCCTGGGCGCGCGCAACCGGTTTGCCGATCTGGTGGTGCGGGTGAAATCCGGCGCGGGCGATTGCTTCCTTTCGATTTCCGGGCGTCCCTATTCGGACGTGGATGGCAACTTTGTGGGTTATCGCGGCAGTGCCACCGATGTCAGCGACAGTTACGAACGCCAGCGCGATGCATCGCGGATGGCGGAATACGATTCGCTGACCGGGTTGGCCAACCGCCACCGCATGGGTGTGCGGCTGACCGCCATTCTTACCGCATACAAGGTGGCGAAGCGCAATTGCGCGCTGCTGATGCTCGATCTGGACCGGTTCAAGCAGGTCAACGATACGCTGGGGCACCCAGCGGGCGACGAACTGTTGCGGCAGGTGGCGCAGCGGTTGCAGCGGATCATCCCGACGACTGCGGAGATCGGCCGGCTGGGCGGCGATGAGTTTCAGGTTATCCTGCCTGACATGGATGATCGCGGGCGGCTGGGCGAACTGGCGCAGCGGATCATCCAGATGATTTCGCAGCCATATTCGATCGATGGCAGCCGGGCGATCATCGGCACGTCGGTGGGGGTGGCCATTGCCCCGTTCGACGGGGTGACGCCGGAAGAACTGATCAAGGGGGCGGACCTTGCGCTCTATTCCGCCAAAGCCGCTGGCCGCGGGCAATATCGCTTCTATTCCAATGAATTGAAGGATTCGGCCCATCAGCGGCGCACCATCGAAGAAGATCTGCGCGACGCCTTGGCGGAAGAACAGCTGCAGGTTCACTATCAGCCGGTGGTGCGGTCCGCCGATGGCAATGTCAGCGGATTCGAAGCACTGCTGCGCTGGGAACACCCGGAGCATGGCTGGATCAGCCCCGGCGTGTTCATGCCCATCGCGGAAGAAACCAACCTTGTCACCGCGATCGGTGAATGGGTGCTGCGCAAGGCTTGCGTCGATGCTGCACAGTGGCCGGGCGATTTCCGCGTCGCGGTCAACATTTCCGCTATCCAGTTCATGCAGGAAGGGCTGTGCGGTGTCATCGCCAATGCGCTGGCCAGCAGTGGCCTGCCGCCTACCCGGCTGGAACTGGAAATCACCGAAGGCGTGTTCATGGGCGATTCCGCCGAAGTGGACCGTACCTTCGACCAGTTGAAACGGATCGGCGTGAAGCTGGCGCTGGATGATTTCGGCACCGGCTATTCCTCGCTCGGCTATTTGCGTCGCGCGCCGTTCGACAAGATCAAGATCGATCAGGGATTCGTGCGCGGCTGCACCGAAGAAGGCAGTTCCAATTCCGCCATCATCGCCGCGATCGTCAGTCTGGCGCAGGCGCTGAACATGGAAACCACCGCCGAAGGGGTGGAGGCGATGGATGAATTGAACCTGGTCCACCAGCGCGGCGCCACCCACGTGCAGGGGTTCATCTATTCCCGCGCCGTGCCGCAGGATCAGGTGCTGGAAAAGCTGGCTGGCGGCGATCTGGCCTACAAGCCCTGCGGGCCCGAACATTACCGCGCGGAACGCATGACGCTGTTGAAACGTGTGGGCGTGATCCATGAAGACCATCACTATCAGGTAACCTTGCGCAACCTGTCGCGCACCGGGGCGATGATCGAAGGCCTGCTGCACGTACCCAAGGGGGCGCAACTGGTGCTGGATCTGGGGGAAGGGCAACTGGCCGTGGGCGTGGTCCGTCGTTCGCACGAAGCCACTCAGGGGCTGGAATTCGAAACCCCGCTGATCAGCGATGGTGCCGACGGGTTATGCACCCGCCACCGGGTATCGCCTTACATGCTGGCGGCTGCCGGCATGCCCTTGCGCGCACTGCCGCCGGGGCAATACCAGCTGCCAGCCGAGAATGCCGTCCGGAATTCCCACCCGCGGTTTCTGCAGGTGGAAATGTCCGCTTTCGGCAAGGGTTGACCCTCTCCCCTGCTGACAGCACCATTCCACCCCGCTAGAGGCACGGAATGAGTACTGACCTTTCGCTGATCCGCAATTTTTCCATCATCGCGCATATCGACCATGGCAAGTCCACGCTGGCCGACCGGCTAATCCAGCACACGGGCGGCCTGACCGACCGCGAGATGAGCGAGCAAGTCCTTGATAACATGGACATTGAGCGTGAACGCGGGATCACGATCAAGGCCCAGACGGTGCGCCTGTCCTACACCGCCAAGGATGGCCTGACCTATGAACTGAACCTGATGGACACCCCCGGCCACGTCGATTTCGCTTACGAAGTCAGCCGCAGTCTGGCCGCGTGCGAAGGCGCGCTGCTGGTGGTGGACGCCGCGCAAGGCGTCGAAGCGCAGACGCTGGCCAACGTGTACCAGTCGATCGAACACGATCACGAAATCGTTTCGGTCATCAACAAGATCGATCTGCCCGCCGCCGAACCAGAAAAGGTGAAAGCGGAAATCGAAGATATCATCGGCCTCGATGCCAGTCAGGCCGTGCTGACCAGCGCAAAAAGCGGCATCGGCATTGCCGACGTGCTGGAAGCGGTCGTCACCCGCATTCCGCCGCCGCAGGGTGATGCTGCCGCGCCGTTGAAGGCGATGCTGGTGGATAGCTGGTACGATCCATACCTCGGCGTGGTCATTCTCGTGCGCGTGATCGACGGCGTCCTGAAAAAGGGCCTGCCGGTCAAATTCATGCAGGGCGGCACGGAACATCTGGTTGACCGGGTCGGCTGCTTCACCCCCAAGCGCACCGATCTGGAAGACATCGGCCCGGGCGAAATCGGGTTCATCACGGCGCAGATCAAGGAAGTAGAACAGGCCCGCGTCGGTGACACAATCACCACGGTGAAGAACGGCGCGACCGAAGCCTTGCCGGGCTACAAGGAAGTGCAGCCGGTGGTGTTCTGCGGGATCTTCCCGGTGGACGCGGCGGATTTCGAAAAGCTGCGCGAAAGCATCAGCCGCCTGCGCCTGAACGACGCCAGCTTCAGCTTCGAAATGGAAAGCAGTGCGGCATTGGGCTTCGGGTTCCGTTGCGGTTTCCTTGGCCTGCTGCATCTGGAAATCATTCAGGAACGTCTGAGCCGAGAATACGACCTGGACCTGATCACCACCGCGCCATCGGTGGTCTATCGCATCCAGTTGCGCGCCAGCCGGACAGACGACGCGCGCGAAATCCTGCTGCACAACCCGGCCGATTATCCCGATCCCAGCCGGATCGAACAGATCGACGAACCGTGGATCAAGGCCACGCTCTATACCCCGGACGAATACCTCGGCAGCATCCTGAAGCTGTGTCAGGATCGGCGCGGGGTGCAGACCGACCTGACCTATGTCGGCGGCCGCGCGCAGGTGACGTACGAATTGCCGCTGAACGAAGTGGTGTTCGATTTCTATGACCGGCTGAAAAGCATCAGCCGTGGCTATGCCAGCTTCGATTACGAACAGATCGGCCTGCGTGAAGGCGATCTGGTGAAGATGAGCATCCTGGTGAACAACGAACCGGTCGATGCGCTGAGCATGATCGTCCATCGCGGTGTGGCGGAAGCGCGCGGGCGGCACATGTGTGAACGCCTGAAGGATCTGATCCCGCGCCACCTGTTCAAGATCCCGGTGCAGGCAGCCATCGGTGGCAAGGTGATCGCCCGCGAAACCATCGCTGCCATGCGCAAGGATGTGACCGCAAAATGTTACGGTGGTGACATCAGCCGCAAGAAGAAGCTGCTCGACAAGCAGAAGAAGGGCAAGGCCAAGATGCGCGAATACGGCAACGTATCGATCCCGCAGGAAGCCTTCATCGCCGCCTTGCGGATGGGCGAAGAATAAGGCCGCTGCGGCTGTGATGGCGGTATGGACTTTACGACTGGCTGATCGTTAATCGTAACCGCCAACCCTTGGCCTAAGTGGAAATTGCATGTATTTCCGCCGCATGGACAAGGGGAATATCGCCAGATATCCCGCGCTTTCGGGGGTAATTCTTGCTGACCGGCCGCCGCTCGTGGCGCTGGGGTGGAGCATATTGGCCGTCGCCTGCGGCTTTTTCCTCCGTCTCGCCATCGATGGCGGTGCCTATGGCGTCCCGTTCACGACTTTCTATCCCGCCGTAGTGCTGACCGCGCTGCTGCTCGGTTGGTTCTGGGGCGCGCTGGTCAGCGTGGCATCTGCCATGGTGGCGAACGGCTGGCTGATGGAAAAGCCGTTGCTGCGCAGTTTCAGCGCGCACGATATGGTGCTGGCCGGACTGTTCCTGCTTTCCTGTGCGGCACTGGTGGCAACTGCGGAATTCGCCCGCCGAATGGTGCGCCAACTGGAAGCGGCGAAGGAGCGGGAAGAACTGCTCAACAGTGAACTGGTTCACCGGGTGAAAAACATGCTGGCCACGGTCGGCGCTATCGCTTCGATGACTGCGCGGCATAGCGATCCCGCGGATTTCCAGCGCGCTCTGGCTGGCCGCATGGATGCGCTGCAACGGGCGACCGATATGCTCGGCACCGGCGGCGCTCCGGTGCGTGACCTGAAGCAGCTGGTCGACAATGCGATCGCGCCGTTCCGTAGCGCGGACAATTTCACTGTAACCGGCCCCGGCTGCGACGTGCCCCGCGCCGCCTGCATTCCGCTGTCACTGGCGCTGCACGAACTGTGCACGAATGCGTTGAAATACGGCGCGCTGTCCGTGCCTGGCGGGCAAGTGGAACTGCGCTGGGCGCTGGACGATGCGGAACCCAGCCTGATCCGGCTGTGCTGGCAGGAAAGCGGCGGCCCGCCGGTGGCCGCGCCGACGCGCGCCGGGCTGGGGACGCAGTTGCTGACCCGCCAGCGCGAACTGGCCGATGCCGTGCTGGATTATGCGCCGCAGGGGCTGATCTGCACGCTGACCGTGGTGGGGGCGACTGCCAGCGTGGTGGACGATCAGGGTTTGGCCGCGCTCACCAGCGAATAATAGCCGCCGCCGGTCTTCACCGCCTGCACATCGACAAAACCTGCGCTTTCCAGGATGGCGCGGAATTCGGGCAGGGAATATTGTTTTCCCAGCGTGCCGAGCAGCATCAGCAGGCTGAAAGCCGCCGCTTCCCACGGGCCGGTGCCATCATCGTCCATCAGGATTTCGTTCAGGAAGATGCGTCCACCGCTGGGCAGGGCGTCGAAGCTCTTGCGGGCCAGCAAACGGTTGGTTTCGTCGGACCAGTCGTGAAACACGTTGCTGAAGAAATGCGCGTCATGCCCTGTCGGCCACGCATCTTCGAACATGTTGCAGGCTGCCGTTCCAACCCGGCCGGACAGGCCGGCGCGGTCGACATAGGCACCCGCTTCGTCCGCCATTGCGGCAAGATCCAGCAAGGTCACTTTCAACCGGGGATGGGCGCGGGCGATTTCGATGCCATAGACGCCGCTGCCGCAACCAACGTCCATCAGGCTGCCGATCTGGCCGAATACCGGTTGCGCCGCCGCGCCGCGGGCCGGGGCCTGGCTGTGGGAATGCATGAACGCGGCGATGCGCTGGGCGGCCTCCGCGCTCATTTCCCCGCGTTCCCATTCCGGCGCGCCGCTTTCGAACTGGTCGGGGCGGTGGCCGGTCCGCAACGATTGCAGCAATTGCCCGTGCAGCGGATTGCTTTCGCGGAAACGGAACAGGAAGCCGCCCCAATATCCTTCTGCCGCCGGGTGCAACCACGTGCGTGCGGCGGGCAGGGCACGCCATGCCCCCAGCCGCTTTTCGATAAGCCCGGTGGAAGCCAGCGCGGCCAGCAGGATCGCCAGCGCGCGCGCATCGAGCGACAGCTTTGTCGCCAGTTCATCGGTGGTCAGCGGCGCATCGCCCAGCGCGGCAAAGATGCCGATTTCATCCGCCACCGTTGTCACCGGCAGCCGGAATTGCGATTCCCAGATATCCCAGATCAGCCGGTCGTCACTGGTCGGCGGCAGTTGGCCCGTCATCGCAATCCCCCATCTCTGTTCTGCTTTGGGGAAAGCTATCGTGAAGGCGGCGGCAATTCCAGTCCGCTTGCGGCGAACCGGCACAGCAGGTCCAGTTCCGCCTGATCGGCGCGTTGAATGGCGGGCCGGGCCGGCGTGCGACTGCGCGGCGGCGGGCCGAGCGCTGCCCCTGCGATGAAGCGCAGGCGGCTGGCCAGTTCATCGTCCCCCAGATGTGGCAGATGCGGCGCGAGCGATTGGCGCACGCGGCGGGCGACCCCGGCCATTTCGCGGAACAGCCGTTCGCGCACCGCTTCTTCGCCGTGGCTGGCGATTTCGTCCAGCACCACCAGCGCGCGGCCATGCGGGGCAAATGCGGCCCGCGCCAGCAGCGGCGTCAGCCAGCGGCGCAGCACGTCATGCGGATCGGTCACTTGCTGGCCCTGCAAATCGGCCCATTCCGCCAGCATCGGGGCAAGGTTGCGATCGCACAATTCGTCCAGCAGACGGGCCATGGTGCCGAAATGATAGGTGATCAGCGTGGGGTTCAGCCCCGAAACTTCGCCCACGCGGCGCACGGTCAGCCCGGTCACTCCGTCGGACAGGATCACCGTTTCCGCAGCGATCAGCAATTTCAGGCGGGTGGGCTGGTTCATCATCCTCGGACAGGCAGCAATTGCGCTTGCATAACAGCACCGGATCGGGAATTTATACAAGCGTATAAACACCCGGCGTCGGAGAGAATGTGATGGCCACCCCTGCTGCTGATACCAACCGGGATGCGGAGATCGAAAACCGCGCACGCGAAGTCACAGCCAAGATCCGCTTCGTGGATCCGGGCGATTTCGTCACCCGCCGTTATGTTAGCGCCGGGGCGGAAATCAACACCGGCACCTATTCCGACCATGACGTGACGGTGCGCGACGGCATGCCTATCCGCGATCACTTCACGCTCGACACCCACGGCTTCATGATCACCAAGGCGCCCAGCGTCGTCACCGATTTCCACGACAAGGCCGCAGTCGACAGCCTTTATGAACGCGAAGTGGAAGAAACCATCGCCCGCTTGACCGGGGCGGACAAGGTGG
This sequence comes from Pseudomonadota bacterium, assembly GCA_039804965.1. GTDB lineage: Bacteria > Pseudomonadota > Alphaproteobacteria > Sphingomonadales > Sphingomonadaceae > Croceibacterium_C. Next base: position 3,883 of record JBDLVD010000037.1, on the reverse strand, counting down.
TGGCGCGCGGCTGGATGATCCGCACCAGCGCGGACCTGAGCGCGCGGCAGCAAGAAAAGGTGGAAAACTATCAGCACACCGGGGGCATCCAGCCGGTTGCAGGGGAAGCCCACGTGGATGTGAACACGGCAACGTCGCAGCGCATGGCGCAGGCGACCTATGCCAAGCATTTCCCCGATGGTCCGGGTTTCAAGCGGTTCCTCATCACGTCCTACTGGCGCACTTTCAGCCCGCCGCCGCAGGACGTGCCGCTGGCCGTGTGTGATGGCCGCACCAGCATGTTCTGCGAAGAAAAGAGCAACACGCTGTTCGTGGTCGACAAGTTCCCCGAAGGCGAGGCGCTGACCGCCCCGGTGGAAGGGGAGGACAAGATGATGGCGGCCACCATCCCGTCCTATCACCCCGATCTGCGCTGGTGGTATTTCTCCAACATGCAGGCCGATGACGTGCTGCTGTTCAAATTTCACGACAGCGATCACGCGCGCACTTGGCGCTGCCCGCATACGGCGTTCTTCGATCCCACTTTCGCCGATGCCAATATCCGCGAAAGCATCGAATGCCGTTCGGTCGCGTTCTGGGAATGAGCGTGGGCGGCGGCGAGTTGTCGCTGGGTGAATTATCGGGGCAGTGGCTTGTTCACTTCACTTGGCGTTCACCTGCATGCTGGCTATACGGCGCGGCATGATTTTCCGTTCTCCTTCCCGGATCGCCCTCAGCGCTGCCCTTGTCACGGCGCTTTCGCTCACCGCCGGTTGCGCCAGCATGGGCGGCAAGAAAGGCGGGAAGGATACCGCTTACGTCGCGCGTGACGTGGAAACGCTCTATGCGGCGGCGAAGACCCGGCTTGACCGTGGTGACCTGAAAATGGCTGCGGGCCTGTTCGATGAAGTCGAACGGCAGCACCCTTATTCGCCGTGGGCGCGCCGCGCCCAGTTGATGAGCGCGTTCACCAATTACCTCGATGGTGATTACAATGCCTCGATCCAGACGGCGCAGCGCTTCCTGTCGATCCACCCCGGCAACCGTGACGCGCCTTATGCCTATTACCTGATCGCGCTGTGCTATTACGAACAGATCAGCGACGTGGACCGGGATCAGAAGATCACCGAACAGGCGCTGACCGCGTTGCAGGAATTGCAGCGCCGTTATCCCAACACCGAATATGCCGCCGATGCGCGGCTGAAGACCGATCTGGTCAACGATCACCTTGCCGGCAAGGAAATGGAGATCGGGCGGTTCTACGAGCGCTCAGGTTCGTGGCTGGCGGCGCAATTGCGCTTCCAGACGGTGGTGGAAAAATACCAGACCACCAGCCATGCGCCAGAAGCCCTGTACCGGTTGACGGAAACCAGCCTGGCGCTGGGCCTGAAGGTGGAAGCCAAGCGTTATGCTGCCGTGCTGGGCAGCAACTATCCGGGCAGCGAATGGTATCACAAGGCCTTCGACCTGATGCAGAAGCACGCGCCGCAGGCGTGATTGTTCCGGCTTTGTCCGCAAGGACAACGCCGCTGTCATTGCGCGAAGGCGGCCCGGCTCGTAAGGCTGTGCCCACGCCATGCTGACTTCGCTATCGATCCGCAATGTCGTCCTCATCGAGGCGCTCGACCTCGCCTTCGCGCCCGGTCTGGGGGTGCTGACGGGCGAAACCGGCGCGGGCAAATCCATCCTGCTTGATGCGCTGGGACTGGTGCTGGGCAATCGCGCCGAAAGCGGCCTTGTCCGGGCGGGCGAAGAACAGGCCGGCGTCACCGCGACATTCGAATTTGCCACCCTGCCGCCGCCCATCCGCACCGCTCTTGCCGAAGCGGAAGTTGAGATCGAGCCGGGCGAACCGCTGATCCTGCGCCGCCGCGTCAAGGCCGATGGCGGATCGAAGGCATGGGTCAACGATCAGCCGGTCGGCGCGGCACTGCTGCGCGAACTGGCCCCGGCGCTGGTGGAACTGCATGGCCAGCATGATGATCGCGGCCTCGTAAACCCGCGCGGCCACCGGTTGCTGCTCGATCGTTTCGCCGGTGCCGATCTGGCTGCAGTGGAAGGCGCGTGGGCCGCTTGGCGCGCGGCGGAAGCGCATCTGGCACAAGTGCGCGCCGGGCTGGATCAGGCGCGCGCGGAACAGGATCTGCTGCTGGCCCATCTGGCCGAACTTTCCACGCTGCAACCCGAAGAAGGGGAGGAAGAAGCACTCGCACTCTCGCGCGCGGATATGCAGAAGGGCGAAAAGCTCGCGGTCGATCTGGAAGCCCTGCGGCAGGTGTGGGACGGGTCCGACAGCGCGCTGGCGCAGATGCGCGGCGCTGCGCGGCGGCTGGACCGGATCGCGGAAGAACACCCCCTGCTGGCGGAGGCGCTGGCCGCGCTGGACCGTGCGGTGATCGAAGCGAGCGAGGCTGAAGAAACGCTGCAAAAGGCGGCTGAGGCACTGAGTTTCGAGCCGGCCCATCTCGACCGCATCGAAACCCGGCTGTTCGAATTGCGCGCGCTTGCCCGCAAGCATTCGTGCCAGCCTGATGATCTGCCCGCGATCATGCAGGACATGCGCACCAAGCTGGATGCGATCGAAGCGGGCGATGCCGGGCTCGCCGGGCTGGAACAGGCGGCAAAGGCGGCCGGGCTTGCTTACCGCGAACAGGCCACCGCGCTGCATTTGCGGCGCGTGGAAGCGGCCCTGCGGCTGGATGCCGCCGTGGCTGCGGAACTGGCCCCGCTCAAACTCGATTCCGCCCGTTTCCGCACCAGCGTTACCGAACTGGCGGAAGACCGCTGGGGGCCATCGGGCATGGACGCGGTGGAATTCCTCATTTCCACCAACCCCGGTGCAGACTTTGCGCCACTGGGCAAGATCGCCAGCGGCGGCGAACTGTCGCGCTTCATCCTCGCGCTCAAGGTCGCGCTGGCGGAACAGGGCGGCGCGGCGACAATCATCTTTGACGAAATCGATCGCGGTGTGGGCGGGGCGGTGGCCAGCGCCATCGGTGAACGGCTGGCACGGCTGGCCAGCGGCGGGCAATTGCTAGCCGTCACTCACAGCCCGCAAGTCGCCGCGCGCGGTAATGGCCATTACCTGATCGCCAAGAGCAGTGAAGGCACCGTCACCCGCACCGGGGTAATCCTGCTGGAAGCGGCAGGGCGGCAGGAAGAAATTGCCCGGATGCTCAGCGGCGCGGAAATCACCGCCGAAGCGCGCGCGCAGGCCGATCGTCTGCTGGAAGGGGTGTGACCATGCGTTTGCCTGTCCTGCTCGCTGCCGCTTCGCTGTGCGCCTGCGCGCCAGCCGGAACCCCTGCGCCGTCACCGTCCGGCCCGCCACCCTTGGCGCGTGATCAGGCGCAGCCGGTGCTGGCGCTGTTCGAACACGTGCTGGGCGATCATTTCGCTGCTGGCGGCAGTTCCATGCCCACGACCTGCGCCGCGCTGCGCCCGGTGGCGCTGACAGCGCAGCAGGAACAGGCCCTGATCCTGCGCTTTGTGCGCCTTGCCCCGGTGCAACGGTGCAAGCCGCAAGGGGCGGGCCATGTGGACAGCATTACCGGCAGACCTGCCGTGGTGGTGCAGGTCTACAACTTCACATGCGCTGACGCGGCGCACTGCACCGGTTGGGCCGTGCTGCCCGGCCAACCTGCAACGCGCCATGCGATGCAGTTCGAAACCGGCGAATGGCGCTTTGTCAGCGACCGCCGGATCATCGGCGAATAGAACAAGGCACGACATCGTGGACGAAATGACCGAGGCCGCTGCGGCTAACGAGTTGATGCGGCTGGCCAGGTCCATTGCCCATCACAACCGGCTGTATCACGCGCAGGATGCCCCGGAGATTTCCGACGCGGAATATGATGCGCTGGTGCGCCGCAATGCGGAACTGGAAGCGGCCTTTCCGCACCTC
>JBDLVD010000036.1:0-15717 GCA_039804965.1 Pseudomonadota bacterium | reverse complement strand
CCCCGCTCCATCGCTTCGGGGTTGTGATAGACCAGCAGGTCCATTCCCGCCTGCTTTGCCGCCTTGTCGCGCAGGGCGTACATATCGCGGAATTTCCACGTGGTATCGACATGCAGCAGCGGGAACGGCGGCGGCGCGGGATAGAACGCCTTCTTCGCCAGATGCAGCATCACCGCGCTGTCCTTGCCCACGGAATAGAGCATGACGGGGTTTTCTGCCTCCGCCACCACTTCGCGCAGGATGTGGATGCTTTCGGCTTCGAGCCGCTGAAGATGCGTCAATGGTTGCATAACGGTGCGCGAATTGCCCCCTCGCCGCCATAATCGCAAGGATCACGCCGGGCAGAAATTCTTTGCAGGGGCTAAGGTGGAGACAGGCGGGCGCTTTTACGCGAACGGAGTCCATGCCTGTGCGGCTGGCAGCGGGGCGAACAGATCGTCCACCGATGCCGTTGCCATTTCCTCTGCCGTGGCCGGATTCCAGCGGGGGGCATTGTCCTTATCCACCAGCACTGCGCGCACGCCTTCGGCAAAGTCGGGCCGCAGGATCATGCGGGTGGCGAGCCGGTATTCCAGCTCCATTTCCGCGGCGAAATCGGCGCGGCTGCCGGCCAGCAGGTGCAACGCCACCTTGGCGCTGGCCGGGCAGCGGGTGGCCACGGCTTTCCATTCTTTCCCCGCCCAGTCGGAAGGATCGGCGGCCAGATCTGCCAGAATGCCTTCCAGTGTGGTGGCGGAAAACAGCCGGTCGATCCGTTCGGCATTGCGTTCCAGCCGGGCAGGGGGAGGCGGCGCGGAAAGCGCGGCCAGCACCGCTGCGATTGCGGCTGGATCGGCGATGATGCGCGCCTTGGCATCGGCCAGCGCCTCTGCCGGCAGGTAATGCGTTGCAAGGCCCGCCCACAGGGATTCGGCCCCGTCCAGCCGCGCACCGGTGAGCGCGAGGAACTTGCCCAGTTGCCCCGGCAGGCGCGGCAGATACCAGCCGGCTCCGACATCGGGGAACAGGCCGATTGCCCCTTCGGGCATGGCGAACAGGGTGTTGGGCGTCGCCACGCGGAACCGGGCAGGCAGGGCCAGCCCCACGCCGCCGCCCATGGTGACGCCATCCATGAAGGCCACCACCGGCTTGGGATATGTGTGCAGCAGATGGTTCAGCCGGTATTCCGCGTGGAAGAACGCCCGGCCCGCCGCGCCGCCATCCGTCAGGGCAGAAGCGCGCGCCGCCGCCACATCGCCGCCAGCGCAGAAGCCGCGCCCTTCGGCGTGGTCCAGCAGCACGGCGGTGATGGCATCATCGTCGCGCCATTCGAGCAAGGCGGCGCTGATCGCATCGCACATGGCGTGGGTCAGCGCGTTCAGCGCCTTGGGCCGGGCGAGCGAGATATGGCCGACCGCGCCGTGCCGGTGCCGATGGATGTGAATGTCCTGCGTCATGCTGCCCTATTGCCGCAGCAAATCGCGCCCGACAATCAGCCGCATGATCTGGTTGGTGCCTTCCAGAATCGAATGCACCCGCAGATCGCGCCAGAACCGTTCCACCGGATAATCCTGCAAGTATCCGTAACCGCCGTGCAGTTGCAGCGCCTTGTCCGCCACCGCGCTGCCGCTGTCGGTGGCAAGCCGCTTGGCCATGGCGGCAAAGCGGGTCTTGTCCGGCGCGTTGCCGGTCACCTTGGCGGCCGCGAGGTAGAGCAGGGCGCGGGCGGCTTCCAGATCGGTCGCCATGTCGGCCAGCGTGAACTGGGTGTTCTGGAAATCTGCAATTGCCCGGCCGAACTGGTGGCGTTCACGGGTATATCGGACCGCTTCATCGAGGCAGCGTTGCGCGCCGCCCAGCGAACAGGCGCCGATGTTGATCCGGCCACCGTCCAGCCCCTGCATCGCGATGCGGAAGCCTTCTCCTTCGCCGCCGACGATGTTGTCCGCCGGCACGCGCACGCCGTCCAGTATCAGCGAAGCGGTCGGCTGAGCGTGCCAGCCCAGCTTGCGTTCCGGCGTGCCGAAGGAAACGCCGGGCATATCCTTTTCGATCGCCAGACAGGTGATCCCGCCGGGGCCGTCATCGCCCGTGCGGACCATGGTAAGGTACAGATCGTTGACGCCCGCGCCGGAAATGAACTGCTTGGTGCCGGTGACGATCCAGCAGTCGCCATCGCGCACGGCAGTGGTTTTCAGCGCGGCGGCGTCGGATCCGCTGCCGGGTTCGGTCAGGCAGTAACTCGCCATCCAGTCCATCCCCACCAGCCGGGGGAGATAGCGGGCCTTGAGTTCGGCCGAGCCGAAGCGGTCGATCATCCAGCTGGCCATGTTGTGGATCGACAGGAAGGCGCTGGTGGCAGGGCAGCCATAGGCCATCGCTTCCATGATCAGCGCCGATTCCACCCGGCCCAGTCCGCTGCCGCCCGCTTCTTCGCTGACATAGATCGCGGCGAAGCCCAGTTCGGCGGCGGCGCGTATCGTGTCCTTGGGGAACAGGTGCCGTTCATCCCATTCCGCCGCAAAGGGGGTGATGTGATCGGCGGTGAACCGCCGGGCCATATCCTGAATGGCAAGCTGGTCTTCGGTAAGCTGGAATTGCCCGGTCATGCCAATCCTCCGCCCCGATCATGCGTTTATGCGGTTGCAGATGCAACTATAATCCGGATGTCCTATTGTCCGGCGCCGACGATGGCCTCTGCCTCGATTTCCACCTTGAAGTCGGCGCCGGCCAAGGCATCTACGGCCACCAGCGTGCCCACCGGACGGGCATGGCCGCAGGCAGCGGTGAACGCGCGGGTGACGGCCATGGCATCCGCAATGTCGGTCACGAACATCCGCACCCGCACCAGATCGCCCGAATGGCCGCCCAGTTGCTGGATATATTCCAGGATATGTTCGAAACACCGTTCCGCCTGCCGGCCGGCATCGGTGGAAATCGACCCGTCCGCTTCCGTCCCGACATTGCCGCCCACGATGATGCGGTCCCCCACGCGGATCGCGCGCGTGAACTGCGCCTGTTCTTCAAATTTCGACAGCGGCGCGATACGCTGGCGTCCATCGGTGGAACTGTCTTTGGGCAAAGCCATGTCTCATCCTCCCCCTGCGGCCATTGCTTGGCCCCGGTGGAGTTTAGGGCGGCGGCGGCGAAAATCCACCGCCGCTGTCAGGCACATTTGCTGTAGGTGAACGGGGCGGGGGCAGCATCCTGCCCGAATTCCTGCCGGATCAGCACCTTGCCGCCATCCTGCACGGCCAGCGTCTGGTCGCGCGTCCATTCCATGCCTTCGCCGGTGAAAGCGAAAGTGCCACGGATGCTGCTGTCGGTGCCGCTGGTGATGGTGGCAAGGGTGCCGACGGATTCGTAGAATTCCAGCTTGCGCGGGCCGACCACCATCAGCCCTTTCGCATCGTCGCGGCCGGGTTCGCAATCGGCCTTCACCAGCCCCCAGCGGCCACGCATCGGCAGCGGGATTTCATTCGCCGTTACCGCTGCGGAAGGGGTTTGCGGCGCAACGGGCGGGACCATTGCCGTAAGTGCGGGCGTAGGTGTGGGCGCAGGTGCGGGCGGGGCGGCGGCCTCGGTCGCCAGTTCCGGATCGGGCGATGCCGGCTTGTCGGCGGAACTGTTACAGGCCCCCAGCAGGGCCAGCGGGGCAAGCAGCATCAAGCGCATCAGGCGATCTCCTTCAAGCAGTGACAACGCTTGTCGGCACGATCCTTTCCTTTCACAGTTCGGCCAGATGGAAGGAGCAACGCATGGCTGGCCTGTGGTTCGATGAATTTTCGGTGGGGCAGATCTTCGATCATCCGCTGCGGCGCACGGTGACCGAAACCGACAACCTGCTGATGAGCACGCTGACGCACAACCCCGCGCCGCTGCATCTGGATGCCGAATACATGAAGGGCACCGAATATGGCCGGATATTGGTCAATTCGTGTTTCACGCTGGGCTTGATGGTGGGCATTTCGGTGAACGACACCACGCAAGGCACGGCGGTGGCCAATCTGGGCTGGGACGAAGTGCGCTTCCCGGTGCCGATTTTCGTCGGCGATACACTCAATATCCAGACTGAAGTGCTCGATTTGCGCGAAAGCAAATCCAGACCGACCCAAGGTATCGTAACTTTCGCCCACCGCGCCTTCAACCAGCGGGGGGAACTTGTGGCGCATTGCCGCCGCAGCAGCCTCCAGCGCAAACGGCCCGGATAGCTTGGGAGAGCACGATGCCGTTGAAATGCAAGCCGATCCTGCCAAATTTCGGAGCCGAAGCTTTCGGACTCGACCTGACCAGGCCGCTGACACCCGACGAAGTGCGCGAAGTGAATCAGGCCATGGCGCGGTATGGCGTGCTGGTATTCCGCAACACCGGCATGAATGACGAACAGCACGTCCAGTTCAGCCGCAACTTCGGCTATCTGGAACGTGTGCCGGAACCGGCCAACGGGCGCGGGCGGTTGCCCTTCCGCGAATTGTTCGACGCATCGAACCTGACGGTGGACGGCGAGATTACCCGTGATCCGGCGGCGATCCAGTATCGCAAGGGTGATGGGCTGTGGCATACCGACAGCGCCTTCATGCAGAAGCGTACGTCATTCGCCATGCTGCTGGCGCATCAGGTGCCGGGCGAAGGGGGCGAGACATGGTTTGCCGATGCCCGTGCCGCCTATGACGATCTGCCCGCCGAAACCAAGGCATTGCTGGAAGGCAAGGTGGGGATCAATTCCTTGTGGTGGAGCCGCAAGCAGGCGGGTGCCGACATTTCGGAAGAGGAAATCCTCGACCGCCCGCTGGCACGCCACCCGCTGGTGCTGGACCACAAGGCATCGGGCCGCAAATCGCTGTTCGTGGCGGCGCACACGATGGACGTGGAAGGCATGGGCAGGGACGAAGGGCGCGCGCTGATCAAGGCGCTGATCGATCATGTCACCCAGCCGCGATACGTCTTCAAGGTGAAGTATGCCGTGGGCGACATGACGATGTGGGACAACCTGTGCACGATGCACAGGGGCGGCACTTACGACAACGCCAATGAAAAGCGCGACATGCGCCGGACAACGGTGCGCGAAGGGACCGAACCGTTCTCCACCGCGAATGACGATCCCTATACCGAACTGCTGTCCCGTTCACCCGCGGTGGTGGACATCCACCACGCGCGCGTCGGTGGGCGATAGGCGCGGGTAGAGTCGGTCAGAGCAGGACGGCTCAACCCTGCTTCCTGGGCAACAGGTGGAGGGCGGCGACGACGATGCCGCCCACCACCGCGCCCACCAGCGCACCGCCCAGGGCCTGAACCAGCCATTCTGCCACCGGCCCGAACGAAGGCCCGCCTGCGGCAAGCGCCTGTGCGGCGGCTGCGTCGATCCATTCGGGCGCGGGCGTCAGGTGATATTCGTGCAGGCCGTGCAGGAATATCCCGCCGCCGACCCACAACATCGCCGCCGTGCCCACTTTCGACAGGGCCGACAGCAGCATCGGCATCAGCCGCACCATGCCATGGCCGATCGGGCTGATGATCGGCTGGTTGCGGCGGCACAGATGCAGGCCGACATCGTCCATCTTCACGATCAGCGCCACCGCGCCATAGACGCCCACGGTGATCGCCACGGCCACGATCGCCAGCACCATCGCCTGCGTCAGCAGCGGCATCCCCGGCAACTGGCCCAGCGCGATGGCCATGATTTCCGCCGATAGGATGAAATCGGTCCGCACCGCGCCGCTGACCTGCCGCTTTTCCAGTTCGACCGGATCGGTAATGCCCAGCACTTCGCTTTCATGGGTGGTGTGGGTCAGCGCCTGCCAGATCTTCTCGATCGCTTCGAAACACAGGTACGTGCCGCCCAGCATCAGCAGCGGGGTGACGGCCCAAGGGGCAAAGGCGCTGAGCAGCAGCGCGGCGGGCAGCAGGAACAGCAGCTTGTTGCGCAAGGATCCCAGCGTGATCTTGCCGATGATCGGCAATTCACGATCGGGCGAAAGTCCCATGACATAGCCGGGCGTGACGGCGGTATCGTCGATCACCACGCCGGCGGCCTTGGCCCCGGCCTTGCCCGCTGCAGCGGCGACATCATCGGTTGAAGCGGCGGCCAGTTTTGCCAGCGCTGCGACATCGTCGAGCAGCGCGATCAATCCACTTGGCATGGAAACTCCCGGTCAGAACTCCCCAGTCCCCGTACACAGCCCCTTAGCAGCCGTGGCGTTCCTGCAAATGAAAAACGCCCGGCTCCGGGTGGAGCCAGGCGTCTTGCTGCCTTGCGGCGCGGACGTCGGTTTGGATCAGGCGAGAACTGCGGTGAACAGGGTCGTGCTGATGGTCAGGGCAACGAAAGCGGACAGCAGGTTGCTGGTAAGGTTACGCATGGTTTGGGCCTCCTGTATGGACCCGCCGTAGCGGCGGCGTCCGTGATGGCGGCCAAGTGGTGCGGTGCAGCATTATTCGCAAGTGCGAAATATGACACTAATGTTGCAACTTTTGCAACGGACATGAAAACGCCCGGTTTTCTGCGGGAAAACCGGGCGCAATCAGAATTTACAACGCGTTAAAGGATCAGAAGATCCGCGTTGCGATCTGTGCCGGGGCAGCCAGATAGCCTTCGATTTCGGCATCGAGCTTCAGCATGGTCAGCGATGCGCCGGCCATTTCCAGGCTGGTGCAATATTCGCCGACATAGTTGCGGGCCACGGTCAGGCCGTTGGCTTCGGCCAGTTCATGGGCCTTGGCATACAGCACATACAGTTCTGCCGGCGGGGTGCCGCCGAGGCCGTTGATCATCAGCGCAACCCGGTCGCCCGACTTGAACGGCAGGTCCACTGCGACAGCTTCATACAGCGTTTCGGTGATCGAATCCGCCGGGCGGATCTTTTCACGGCTGCGGCCCGGTTCGCCGTGGATGCCGATGCCGACTTCCATTTCGTCGTCACCGATTTCGAAGATCGCGTTGCCCTTTGCCGGCGGGATGCAGCTGGTCAGCGCGACGCCCATGGTGCGGACGTTGTTGTTGACCTTTTCAGCAACGGCGATGACTTCGTCCAGGCTCTTGCCTTCGGCAGCGGCGGCACCGCAGGCCTTGATGACGAAGAAGTTGCCGGCCACGCCGCGGCGGCCGACGGTGTAGAGGCTGTCCTTCACGGCGACGTCATCGTTGATGATGAACTGCTTGACCTTGATGCCTTCGGCTTCGGCCATTTCGCAGGCCATGTCCCATGCCATGCGATCGCCCTGGTAATTGTTCACCAGCACCAGCACGCCGGCATCCGAAGCCAGCGCCTTGATGGTTTCATAGCAAGCGTCGACCGGCGGAGCGGCGAACACGGGGCCTTGGGTGGCGCCGTCCAGCATGCCCGGGCCAACGGCCATCACGTGCGCCGGTTCATGGCCGGAACCCGAACCCTGCACCACGGAAACCTTGTCGGCCACCGGGCGGTCCTTGCGCTTGATCATCGAGAATTCCGGCACTGCTTCGAGCAGGTCGGGATTGGCGAGGATGACGCCCTTCATGAACTCGGGCACGAAGTTGGCGGGATCGTTGACGAACTTCTTCATGGATAATTCCTCTCCGTGGAATTGGTATTCAGACAGACTGCTTGTTCAGTTCGGCGGCAACCGGCGTGTAATCCACGCCGTAATGCTTGCACCAGTCGACCAGGATGGTGGCGACGCCGACAATGCCCGGATCGGGCGTGTTGGCGCTGCGTTCGCCCACCTGGCTGGCGCGGCCGCGATGGGCCACCAGATTGCGGGTTTCGTCGATCGCCTTGTCGGCCACTTCGGTGACGGCGCGCAGCAGGGCTGCGGCATCGCCTGCGGGGGCGAGCGTCTTCATCGTTTCCGCAATCGGGATCAGCGCGTCGAGCAGGGTCTTGTCACCCAGCTTGGCGCCGCCCCGGGCCATGATGCCTTCGACGGCGGAATTGACCATTTCAGCCAGTTCTTCCAGCGTCACGGCAGTCTTGCCCTTGCTGGCCATGCCCGCCTTCATGAAGCCGGTGCCCCAGATCGGGCCGCTGCTGCCGCCGACGTGCTTGGAACACAGCATCGAAATCTTCAGCAGCATCGCGCCGATCGCGCTCTTGTCGATGGTCGGCAGGTCGGCCTTGATCACGCGGAAACCGGTGGCCAGCGATGTGCCGAAATCGCCATCGCCCGCAAGCCCGTCGAGATCGGAGAAATAATGTTCGTTGCGCAGCACGGTGTCCGACGCGACGTCGATTGCCTGTTCCACGGCTTCGATGGTGATTTCGGTCATTTCTTCAGTCTCCCTCAGGCTGCCGTCTGCGCGGCCAGCCTGCCCAGGTCTTCAATGGTGATGTTGACGGGCGCATCGCCCAGTTCCGGCACGACCATGGCCGCTTCGGTGAAGTCTTCTTCGCCGGTATAGGTGCTGACGGTGATCAGCGTGGTCAGCCCGGCGCGCGTGGCGGCCAGCAGGCCGTTGCGGCTGTCTTCGATCACCACGCATTCGCTGGCCGGAAGGCCCAGCGTTTCCAGCGCCAGCAGGTAGATGTCGGGCGCGGGCTTCTTCTTGGCCACGACATCGCCGGCATGGACGAATTCGAACGCGGCCTTGCGTTCCGCGCCGAACAGATCGAGCACGGCGTCGATGAACTTGGGGTTGGACGTGGTGCACACGCCCAGCCGCACGCCCGCTGCACGGGCTTCATCGATGATCCGCAGGATGCCGGGACGAACCGGCAGGCTGGTGACGATTTCGCTGGTGATGCGGGTCTTGGTCTTGTGCAGGTCCGCGATCAGCGCATCTTTCGCTTCATCGGTGTCCGCGCCCTGCGGCCAGCCGAATTCATCAAAATAGACGCGCATCCGTTCCTTGCCGCCTGCCGTCAGCAGCAGGCGGGCGTAGAGCTCCACGCTCCATTCCGCGTCGATGCCGTGTTCGGCAAAGGCGAGGTTGAAGCCGACGCGGTGGGCGTCCCGTTCGGTATCCACCAGCACGCCGTCGCAGTCGAAAATCAGGGCCTTGAGTGCCATTGTGCGGTCGCCCCTCAGCCGTGCTTTGCCATGTAGGCCGTGCCGCGATCCTTGCCGCCGAACTTTTCGATGAAGCCGTGGAACATCGCCTTGCACGCCTGATACTGGGCATCGCCCACCCGCAGGGGTTCGAAATCGGTCGGCTTGGCCAGATGGTAATCGACGAAGCTCTTCACCCACACGTGCTTGAGGTTGGTCGAAATGTTCACCTTGGCCGCGCCGCGCGCGATCGCCTTGGCGAAGGTTTCGTCCGACAGGCCGGTGCCGCCGTGCAGCGCCATCGGGGTCTTGGTCAGCGCGTTGATCGCTGCGATGCGATCGAAATCGACGACCGGTTCACCCTTGTAGAAGCCGTGCGCGGTGCCGACGGCGCAAGCGAAGGCGGACAGGTCCAGCGCATCGCAGAACCGCTTGGCGTCTTACGGGTCGGTCAGCACGCTGTCGGCTTCGTCCACCACCATGTCGTCTTCCACGCCCATGATCTGGCCGAGTTCGGCTTCCATGCCGACGCCATACTTTTCGGCGATTTCGCGCACGCGCAGCGACTGGGCGAGGTTTTCTTCGAACGGCAGTTCGGACGCGTCGATCATGATCGAGGTCCAGCCCGTCTTCGCGCATTCTTCGATCATCGCGATGTCGTGGCAATGGTCCAGATGCAGCACCACCGGCACGGGGGAATCTTCGGCGATCGTGCGCACCCAGGAAACGATTTCCTTGTGGCTGAAATACTTGATCGTCTTGGAGGACGTCTGGCAGATCACCGGCGCGTTCAGTTCTTCCGCAGCCTTCACCATCGCCTTGGTAGTGTTGTAATCCACCAGGTTGAATGCGGCGACGGCATAGCCATTGTCCATCGCGTCGCGCAGCAGCGGTTTCATGTTAACGAGCGGCATAGATACTCCCCAAGGCAATATGGTTGCGCGCAAAGGCGCAGCGGCAGCGTTTTGTTGGCCGCCTTCACAACAGGCTGGCACAGATAATGTCAACGATTCACGGCCTGTGAATTGCCTTGGCGCGCGTTTCATCCGCCATGCGGTGCCGCTGCGGACGAAGGAGTGCCAAGACGGGCCGTCGTGAACGGGGAGCAATCGGCCGCAGAGGGTATTCTCAACCAATTCAATTGAGATATAAGGCCGGTAGTCGGACCGAGCGAATCGGACGGCCAACCTCTTGTCCTGAACGGAGCACGGCCATGACCCACGAACTTGCACTGAACGCCGAAGGGCTGCGGGAAGATCCGCTGATCCTGATCGTCCCCGGATTGAACAACAGCAACCCGCAGCACTGGCAGTCGCTTTGGGAAAGCCAGCGCGACGATTGCCACCGGGTCGATCTGGGCGGGTGGGACAATCCACATCGGAACACGTGGGTCAACAAGCTGAATCTGGCGATCCATCAGGCGGACAGGCCGGTGATTCTGGTGGCACACAGCCTTGGCTGTCTGGCCGTGGCGTGGTGGGCGGAATACGAACAGCCGCCGCACGCAAACCCGGTGATCGGTGCCTTGCTGGTGGCGCCGCCCGATGTCGATCGGCCCGGCACCGATGCGCGGCTGGCCCGTTTCGCCGCCTGCCCGCGCCGGCCGCTGCCGTTCCCGGCATTTCTGGCCGCCAGCCAGGACGATCAGTATTGCAAGCTGAAGACGGCACGGATGCTGGCGCAAGATTGGGGCGCGCGTTTCGCCTATGCTGGCGCGATCGGCCACATCAATGCGGATTCCGGCATCGGTGACTGGGATTTCGGCAAGGTGTTGCTGGAACAGCTGCTGCGCGAACACCGGCTGAAGCATCACGGCCGGACTGAAGGTCATGTGCCCTATCCCGGGGCGGCCGAAGAACGGCGGCTGGCGGTCTGATCCGCAGCCCGCTCCCGCGGGCAAGTCGGCGGTGGACGGTGTTCCATGCCAGCTTGCCCCGGCGGAGCGCGCAGGCCATTGAGAACATGTGCTGTCCCAGAAGACCCGCTACGCCATTCGCGCCATGCAGCATCTCGCCGACCGATATGGCGAGGGGCCGGTACCGCTTGCCGAAATTTCCGACCGGCAGAAGATCCCCGCCAGTTTCCTGACGGTGATCCTGTCCGAACTGGGGCGGTTCGGCATTGTCGATTCCCAGCGCGGCAAGGATGGCGGATACTGGCTGGCGATCGCGCCGGTGGACATCACCTACGGCGATCTGATCCGTGTGATGCGCGGTTCGCTGGCGCTGGTGCCCTGCGCCAGCCGATTCGCGCATGAAAAGTGCAAGAACTGCCTGGCGGAAGGGGACTGCCGGACCCGTGCGCTGATGCTGCAAGTGCGCGACAGGACGGCCGAACTGCTCGATTCCGTGCGCCTCTCCGATGCCATTGAACTGGTGCCGGCAGCCGCAGAAACCGCGGAATCCTGACACTTTTTACCCGGTGAATAGCAAAACCACGGGCGTGGAAAGGCAATCTGTGCCTGTGGCCTTATTGTCAACAAAATCGGTTGAGAATATCACCCCTCCAGCGACATCCCGTCGCTAACGGAGATTCTCATGCCGCGAGCTGACGAAAAGCTTGAGACAGAACCGCTGGGCGTCATCGCCGAAGCGCTGGGACGTCTGCGTTTCGGGGCGATCCAGCTGACCGTGCACGATGGCAAGGTCATGCAGATCGATGTGACGGAGCGCCGCCGCTTCAACCACTGACCCGCGCCTCGTCTGCCTCAACCACCCAATTCGTACCAACAGGGACCAGCAAACCGGACATCCGGATGCAAGCGCCCGCTTTTTTGAAAGCGTGACCATGCATTACCGAACTTACCGGCAGCTGCTTGCCGTGACTGCCGCCGCGATCGTGCTGCCCGCCACCCCGGCGCTGGCCCAAGGCGCACCGGAACAGATCCCTGAACAAGCAGAGCAACAGGCAGAGCAACAGGCAGCGCAACAGGCGGGCGCACCTGCTGCTCCGGCCACGACTGCCACCGCCCACACCTCTTCATCCTCCGGCGATATTCTCGTCACCGCCCGCCGCCGTGCGGAAGCGGCGCAAGACGTGCCGTTGGCGATCAGCGTGGTGGGCGGGGAACAGTTGAACAACACCGGATCGTTCAACGTCGGCCGGTTGCAGCAGCTGACGCCCACGGTGCAGTATTACAGCTCCAACCCGCGCAACACCTCGCTGTCCATCCGCGGCATCGGTGCGCCGTTCGGCCTGACCAACGACGGTTTCGAACAGGGTGTCGGCATCTATGTCGACGATATCTATTATTCGCGCGTCGCCTCCGCCACGTTCGATTTCCTCGACGTGGCGCAGATCGAGGTGCTGCGCGGCCCGCAAGGCACGTTGTATGGCAAGAACACCACCGCCGGGGCGATCAACATCACCACCAACCAGCCCAGCTTCGATTTGCAGGGCAAGGCCGAAGTCACCGTGGGCAATCTCGGCTTCAAGCAGCTGAAGGCCGCGCTTTCCGGCCCGATCAGCGATACGGTCGCCGCGCGGCTGGCACTGTCGGGGACCAGCCGCCACGGCACCTTGTTCAACGTCGCCACCGGCACCGCCATCAACGAACAGGACAATATCGGCCTGCGCGGGCAAGTGCTGTGGCGCCCGTCCGCCGATCTGGATGTGACCCTGTCGGGCGATTTCAGCAGCCAGAACCCCGAATGCTGCGGCACGGTTTTCGTCCGCACCGGTGCGACCCAGCGCCCGCTCAACCGCCAGTACGATGCACTGGCGGCGGCGCAGAACTATACCGTCGCCAGCCGCGATCCGTTTGACAGGCTGACTGACGTGGACGCCGATCTGAACGCAGGCAACCGTATCGGCGGTGCGGGCCTGCGGGTGCGCTGGGATCTGGGCGCAGGGTCGCTGACCAGCGTCACCGCCTGGCGGTTCTGGGACTGGGTGCCCGCCAACGATCGCGATTTCACCGGCCTGCCGATCACCACCAAATCGCAGAACCCGTCGCAGCAGAACCAGTACACGCAGGAACTGCGGTATGATTACGAAGCTGGCCCGGTCGATGCCGTGATCGGCCTGTTCGGGTTCCACCAGTCTGTCCGCACGCAAGGGACAGAGGCGCTGGGCAGCGCGGCCAGCCGCTGGCTGCTGAACCCCGGCAATGTCGCCCCCGGCGCTGCCGGCTGCGCCACGCCGACCACGCTGGCCTGCGATCCTACCGTGCTGAACGGGGTGACGGCCTTCAACGACATCCGGCTGGACAACACCAGCGCCGCGCTGTTCGGGCAGGTCAGTGTGGAAGTGCTTCCCGGCTTGAAGATCCAGCCCGGCGCGCGCCTGAATTATGACAAGAAGAACGGGCTGTACGAACGGCTGGTGTTCGACGGGGCGGGGCGCCCGGTGCTGTTCCGCGATCCGGTCAGCGGTGCGCTGATCACCGATCCGCGCGTGGTGGCGCAGCGCGACGCGCTGACCCCGCAGCGGATCCAGCCGCGCTTCAGTGACTGGAACTTCAGTTACGACGTCACGGCCAGTTACCAGCTGACACCTGCCGTGCTGGCCTATGTGACCTATGCCAAGAGCTTCAAGTCAGGCGGCATCAACCTGAACGGCGTGCCCAACGATGCAGCGGGCAACCCGTTGTTGCAGGTGGCGGCGATCCGGCCGGAATCGGTCAACCATTACGAAGTTGGCATCAAATCGGAATTGGGCGGCCGGCTGGCGACGTTCAACGTTTCCGCCTTCCGCACCGACATTGCGGATTATCAGGCACTGGTGAATTCCGGGCAGGTCAGCACTACCCGCGGTTATCTCGCCAACGCGGAAAAAGTCCGCACGCAAGGGGTGGAGGCCGATCTGAACCTGCGGCCCAGCGACCGGTTCCACGCCTATCTCAACGCCAGCTATACCGATGCCAAATACGTCAACTTCACCGGCGCGCCGTGCCCGCCGGAACTTTCGGGCGGCGGCACCGGCAGCGTGATCGCGGCGCCGGGCACCCCCGGCAACAGCCCGGCGGCCTGCGACATTTCAGGCCAGCCGCTGGCGGGCGTATCGAAGTGGAGCTTTTCCTACGGCGGCGAATACAACCTGCCGGCCAATGTGCTGGGCGTCGCGGGCGAGGCCTATCTGGGCTTTGACGGGAACTACCGTTCACGCTTTTCGTCGAACCCTTCGCCGTCCGCCTATACCTGGATCGACGGCTATTCGCTGGCCAACTTCCGCCTCGGCTTCCGGTCCGACGATGGGCTGAACGTGTTCGGCTGGGTCCGTAACGCGTTTGACGAACACTTTTTCGAACTGCTGTCCGTGGCACCGGGCAGCACCGGCCTGATTGCGGGGCAGCCGGGCGACCCGCGCACATTTGGCCTCACCATCGCCAAGAATTTCTGACAGACATAATAACAGGGAGGACAACCTCATGTTCGATTTCGGCGCTTTGACCGTTCATGACATATTGCCGTTCATTGGGGTCGGCTTCGCCGCGCAGCTGGTGGACGGCGCGCTGGGCATGGCCTTCGGCGTGATTTCACAGACGCTGCTGGTCAGCGTGCTGGGCCTGCCGCCGGCCACGGCTTCGGCAAGTGTCCATCTGGTGGAAGTGTTCACCACTGCCACATCGGGCGCCAGCCACATCTGGCACAAAAACATCGACTGGCAGCTGTTCCGCCGGCTGGTGCCGTTCGGCATGGCGGGCGGGGTGCTGGGGGCATATGTCCTGTCGAACATCGACGCATCCGTCGCCCGGCCGTTCGTGATGCTGTACCTGACCGGCATCGGCATTTACCTGATGGTCAAGGCGATCCGCCATTCGCAGCCGCATTTCAAGGATCCCAAGGTAACCGGCCCGCTGGCGCTGGCGGGTGGGTTCCTCGATGCGGCAGGCGGCGGCGGTTGGGGGCCGGTGGTTACTTCCAACCTGCTGGTGCAGGGCGCGGAACCGCGCAAGGTGATCGGCACCGTCAACACGGCGGAATTCCTCATCACCACGTCGATTTCGATCGCTTTCGTGCTGAACATGGGGCTTGCCGCATTCACGGTCGCCACCATCGGGCTGATCGCGGGCGGTGTGGTCGCGGCCCCGTTCGGCGCCATGCTGGCCAAGCGCATCCAGCCGCGCACGCTGCTGATTTCGGTGGCCGCAGTGCTGATCGCCACCAGCGTGTTCAGCATTGCCAAGGCGTGGCCAATCTTCTGATCGGTTGCGGGGGGGCTATTTGCCCTTTTTGCGCTGCCACACGAAAGCCGCGATATATCCGAGTGCGTAAGCTGCCAGCCACAGGCTGGCAGTTATCGCCACGTCGGTGGCGAAAACGGCCGGTTGCCAGCGCGCACTCTGATCTTCGCCAAAACGGGCGGCCCCTCTTACGGCGCTCCAGTCGTAAATGGCTGTCCCGGCAATAACTGCCGGAAGAATGAACAGCAAAACCCGCAAGCTGAACCGTTGGGCCTTAAAGCCACAGTAGATCAACAGCGGCCATATAATCAGCATCATGGCAGCCCCCTTTCGTTTCATTATCTCCCAAGCCATAGCCTCTTCCGCACTCTAATGTCCCGTGCGAGGGATTGGTATCCCTGCAACCCAGCGGCGTTCACGCGCCAAGCTACGAATGCGCCAACAATTCGACAGCGATTGACCCCCGCTATCCGCGCGGCTAGGTGAGCGTCAGCAAAAAATGTTGGAATTCCAACATCGGAGAATGTTGGAACGGTTGGGCAAAGCCCACAATTTCCCTAGCATTTTCAAGACCTTGCGGGTGTAGCTCAATGGTAGAGCAGCAGCTTCCCAAGCTGAATACGAGGGTTCGATTCCCTTCACCCGCTCCA
>JBDLVD010000035.1:0-16200 GCA_039804965.1 Pseudomonadota bacterium | reverse complement strand
TGTCCGCAGACGTTCGTAACCGTCTAGACAAATCCCAAAAACACTAGGTATTATGCGGTAATCAGGCCGCAGGCGTCCACCCGCGTTCGCATTCAGCCACCAGCCGCTGGGGGTATGATTGGGGGGTATATGCAGATTGGCTGAATCGATACCCCACGCTTGGGGGTATATTGGGGGTCTATCCCCGGAGAGGCAGGTAATCCGTGGCCTTAACCGACGTAGCCATCCGCAATGCAAAGCCGGGCGGGAAGTCCGTCAAACTCACCGACGGGGGCGGTATGTTCCTTTTGGTGACGCCGGCCGGGGGCAGGCGCGCGCATTTCACATGCCGCGATTGCGTTGGCCGCTCGCACCGGTACGCTGATCACCTGGGTGGGCGAGGCGGGCGTTCGGCTCTATTCGGCAGGGCAGCCGGGAGGCGCACGTTCCGACAAGCTGCTTTGGCAAGCGGCCATCGCGCTTGATTCCGAAGCGCGGCTGCGGGTGGTGCGGCGCATGTTCGAGGTTCGCTTTGGAGAAGCGGCCCCGCAGCGTCGCTCGATCGAGCAATTGCGCGGCATTGAAGGCGCGCGCGTACGCAAGAGCTATGAATTACTGGCGCAATCCTATGGCGTGCAATGGAATGGCCGGAATTATGACCGCAGCGATTGGGACGCCAGCGACATCCCCAACCGCTGCCTGTCGGCGGCCACCGCTTGCCTTCATGGGTTGAGCGAAGCGGCGGTTCTGGCGGCAGGCTATGCGCCGGCCATCGGCTTTCTGCACACCGGCAAACCGCTGTCGTTTGTCTATGACATTGCTGATTTGTGGAAGATCGAAACCGTCGTGCCTGAAGCCTTCCGCATCGCCGGGCAAGCCGCGCGCGGCAAGCTCGACATGCGGCCCGATCGCGCCGTCCGCCTGGCCTGTCGCGATGCGTTTCGCCGCACCGGTTTGTTAGGCAAAATTATCCCCCAGATTGAGCACGTGCTATCAGCTGGAGAACTGCCGCGCCCTGAACCGCCCCCTGATGCGGTGGCCCCCGCCTTCGAAGACGATCCCGCATCAGGTGACGAGGGCCATCGCGGATGATCGTGGTGGTTCTTGTAAACGCCCCGCCACGATTGCGCGGCAGGTTGGCCGCTTGGCTTCTTGAAATCCGTGCGGGGGTCTATGTCGGGGACTATTCCGCCCGAACGCGCGAGCGGATCTGGGAACAGGTCACAGGAGGCATTGCCGACGGAGATGCGGCGATGGTCTAGACCGCGAAAACCGACCAGGGTTTCGATTTTATGACAACGGGCCAGAACCGCCGGATGCCGGTCGATTTTGATGGTTTGAAGCTGGTATCGTTTTTCCCGAATAGCCAGCCACACGGCAAATCCTCCGATAAATAAGGTATCTTGGGGGAGGGTATTTGGGCCAGCACTGAGCGCTCGAAATTCGGTAGATTCTTTGACATTGTAAGAAACGTTATAAAGCAATATTTTGCTTGGTAGTCTGTTCCCCGCGCGAGCGGGGATGAACCGGACAAAGGCCGCATCACGATCACCGCTGTGGCCTGTTCCCCGCGCGAGCGGGGATGAACCGAGCTGGCGCGCGCCGGGGATGCCTTGGCGATGCTGTTCCCCGCGCGAGCGGGGATGAACCGAACAGTTCGCCGCTGCTGGCGTGGTCATGGGTCTGTTCCCCGCGCGAGCAGGGATGAGCCCGCCCCGCTCAACGGTATAGCCCTTTAGCAAACTGAACGAGCGGCGACTTCGCAACTCTGCTGGCGTAAAAGCTGCCGGCGGTCCGATGGGTTAACTTTGCGCGCCTGGTGGGGATGGAAAACCTCCACGCGGGGCCCGATTGCGGCAGTGGATCACGCGCGCGCCAGCGGAAGGGGATGGAAACTTGACCAGCCACAGCAATCAGAATGGCCAGAGCAATAAGAATGGCCACAGCCATCAGAGCGACGGAAACGAAAAGGGCGTCTTCATCGTGACAGGTGGCAGCTGTGGCATCGGGGCGGCGATTGCCCTTGATGCCGCGCGGGCCGGGTACCGGGTGCTGCTGACCTATGCCGGCAATGCCGGACTGGCCGATGGCGTGGTCGCGGCGATCCGGGCCGAAGGTGGCGTGGCGCAGGCGGTGCAGGCCGATACCGGCCACCGCGCCGATATCGACCGCCTGTTGCCGCGGCCGATGCCATGGGGCCGCTGGCGGTGCTGGTGTACAACGGCGGGATTGTCGGCCCGTCTTCCGCGCTGGTGGATGCGACCGATGAATTGCTGGCGCGGGTGGTGGGTGTCAATCTGACCGGGGCGATGATCTGTTCGGCCGAAGCGATCCGCCGCCTGTCCACCGCCAGCGGCGGGCAGGGCGGTTCGATCGTGCTGATATCGTCCCGCGCGGCGCTGTACGGCGCGCCGGGCGAACACGTGTGGTACGCGGCGACCAAGGGCGGGGTCGACAGCCTCGCGCTGGGCCTCGCTCGTGAAGTCGGCGCGCAGGGCATCCGCGTCAACGTGGTGTCCCCCGGCCCGATCGACACCGAAATCCACGTTCCGGGCAAACTGGAACGGATCGCCGCCGGGCTGCCGATGCAACGGGTGGGCACGCCGCAGGAAGTTTCCGCCGCGGTGATGTTCCTGGTATCCCCCACCGCATCCTATGTCGCGGGGGCGAATATCGCGGTGGCCGGCGCGCGTTGACCCCGGGCTGCATCCACGCAGCCATGCGCACCGCGCTAAAAGCCCCGCCTGCGTGGGCAAAGTTTCCTTTCCATCCCCGGCAAAGCGCCGCACAAGCCACCGCATGACGCCCTGCGCCCGATATTCCGCCTGCCTCCGCCCCGGTGCCAAAGCCGCGCGGCGGGTGTGCTGAGGCCGTGCCGTCGTTCTTCCTTGCCTTGCTGGCGACTGCGCTGGCCACGGTGGGCGGGCGCGAGGCTTTGCGGGTGGCGCGATTGGCGGCGGCGCTGCGGCAAAGCATGGCCTTGCTGGCCGCCTGCTGGCTGGCGGCGGCAGGGGGGCTGGCGCTGGCCGTGTGGATCGGGGCCGGGGTGGCCGGATGGCTGCATCCCGATGCCAAGGCGATGCTGGTGGCGTTGGCGCTGCTGCTTGCCGGGCTGGAACTGCTGATGCTGGGCGCACCGCCCAAACCCGCAGAACCGACGCGTTCGTTCGGGGCCATCGCGCTGGTGCTGGCGGCGGGGCAGCTGACAGGCAGCGGCGGATTGCTGGTGATGGCGCTGGCGGCGTGGTCGGGCATTCCGGCGCTGGCGGGTGCGGGCGGCATGATCGGCGGCGCTGCGGTGCTGACCGCAGCCTGGGCCATGGCGGATGATTGGGAACGGCTGCCGCTGCGGTCGATCCGCCGCACCACGGCCGCCTTGCTGATCGCAGCGGGCGTGGCCGCAGCCCTCGCTGCCCGCGGATTGCTGGGCTGATCCGTCTGGGCTGCGCTGATAGGGCCGTCGCGCAAGGTGCGGCCTTGCGCTATGCGCCATGGCCATGACCGAACCGACGATCATCACGGACGCTCCTGACAGTGCCATTGCCGCGTGGCTGGCCGAACGGCTGAACGCGGCGCTGGCCGTCGCCGATGGGCCTGTTGCGCTGTGCGTGCCCGGTGGGGCCACTCCGTTCCCGATCCTGCGCCTGTTGTCCGCCGCCGCCATCGACTGGTCGCGCGTGCAGGTGTGGCCGGGGGATGATCGGCTGGTGGCGGAAGATCACCCGGCCAGCAATGTCGGCCGTATCCGCGCCCTGCTGGAACCTGTGGGCGCGCAGGTGGTGGCGCTGGCGGAAGGCGCGGTGCCGCCGCATTTCGCGCTGTGCTGGCTGGGCATGGGGGCGGACGGCCATATCGCCAGCCTATTTCCGAACACCGATCCACGGGCCGACGATCCGCTGCCGCTGCGCCGCCTGAGACCCGATCCACTGCCGCCAGAGGCACCGTTCGACCGGTTGACGCTGACCATTCCGGCGCTGCTGGATTGCGACCAGTTGCTGTTCGTGCTGCGCGGGGCGGGCAAGGCGGCGCTGTTTGCCGCTGCCGCGCGGGGGGACACCGATCTGCCAGTCGCGCGGCTGCTGCGGGCCGCGCATCAGGCCGTCACATGCTTCACCTGACGCCTGCGCCCCTGCACCGGCTGGTGCTGCGGCTGGGCCACGCCGTGCGGCGCACGTGGTGGCGGCTGCGGCGGCCAGTGGTGGACGGGGCCTGCGTGATCGCGCTGGACGATGCGGGCCACGTGCTGCTGCTGCGGCAATCTTATGGCACTACGCGCTGGGTCTTACCCGGTGGCGGGGTGGACCGGGGGGAAACGCCGATTGCCGCCGCCGCGCGCGAACTGGAGGAGGAGGCTGGCTGCGGGATCACCGGGCTGGAACTGGCGCTGGTGAGCGAGGAAATGCTGCACGGTGCCACCAACCGGGTGTTCGTGTTCACCGGGCGGCTGGTGGGTGAACCGCGCGTGGACGGGCGGGAAATTCTGGAAGCGCAGCTGTTTCCGCTGCACGCCTTGCCGCCCGAAACCAGCACGCGGGTGGTGCGGCGGATGACGCAGGCGGGGCTTTACAGCAGCGACAGTTGACCGTCCGGCGGACGGCGATCTTCGGCCTCGTCCTGTTCCAGCGCGCTCAGCGTCAGGCCCATCAGCCGGATCGGCATTGCCAGCGGCAACTGTTCGTCCAGCAAGGCGCGGGCGATGGCGGCGAACTGCTGTTTCGAGGCAACCGCGCGGGGCAGTGAACGGGCGCGGGTCTGCTGCGTGAAATCGGTATATTTCATCTTCAGCGTTACCGTGCGGCCCCGGCTGTCCTTGTCCGCGATGCGATCCCACACAATGTCGATGATGTTTTCCAGCGCCTCGCGCAGGGCCGCGCCGCTGGAAATGTCATCATGGAAGGTGCGTTCCCCGCCGATCGACTTGCGGATGCGGTTGGCGCGCACCGGGCGCAGATCGATGCCCCGGCAGGCGCGGAACAGGTAATCGGCAAAGCTGCCGAAATGCGCGCGCAGGAAGGCAATGTCCTTGCCCGCCAGATCGGCGCCGGTGGCAATGCCCAGCGCGGCCATCTTTTCCGCCCCGCGCGGGCCAATGCCGTGAAACCGGCGGACCGGCAGCGACTGGACGAAAGCCGCGCCTTCGCCCGGACGGATGATGCACATGCCATCAGGCTTGTTCTGGTCGCTCGCCAGCTTGGCCAGAAACTTGTTGTACGAAACGCCCGCGCTGGCGGTCAGTCCGGTGTCTTCGCGGATACGCTGGCGGATCAGTTCGGCAATGCGCGTGGCGCTGCCGATGCCGCGCAGATCTTCCGTCACGTCCAGATAGGCTTCGTCGAGGCTGAGGGGTTCGACGTGCGGCGTGAAATGCAGGAACACCGCACGGATCTGGCGCGATACATCGGCATAGACATCGAAGCGCGGCTTGCAGAAGATCAGGTCCGGGCACAGGCGCTGGGCGGTTACGCTGGGCATGGCGGAATGGACGCCGAACCGGCGCGCTTCGTAACTGGCCGCCGCCACCACTCCGCGCCCGCCGGAACCGCCCACCGCCACCGGCTTGCCGCGCAAGGCAGGGTTGTCGCGCTGTTCCACGCTGGCGAAGAAGGCATCCATGTCGACATGGATGATCTTGCGCAGCCCTTGCGCCTCTTCCTCGTCTGCGGCCGCGTTTGCCATGGCCTTCCCTAGATCAGCCAGCCTGCGTGCGAAACGAGTTTGGTGAATTAAGGACTTTGCTGCATCGCAGCACACAGGTAGAGGCGCGCCATGGACGTTTCCACTTCTCCCCATACGCACAAGACGATCGGCCAGCGCGAACTGGTGGTGATGGCTGCCTTGTTGATGAGCCTGAACGCGCTCGCCATCGATGGCATGTTGCCCGCGCTCAGCCGCATGGCGAGCGACCTTGGCGCAGGTGGCGGCAACCGGCGGCAGCTGGTGGTGGCGGTGTTCCTGCTGGCCAATGGCTTTGGTTGCTTGCTGCCGGGATCGCTGGCGGACCGTTACGGCCGCCGCCCGGTGCTGCTGTTTTCGCTGGCGGCCTATGGCTTGCTGTCGATGGTCGTATCGGTGGTGAACGATTTCAACGCCTTGCTGGCGGTGCGCGGGTTGCAGGGGATGCTGTCCGCCGGGTTGATGGTGGTGCCTTCCGCGATCATCCGCGACCGTTATGAAGGTGACAAGATGGCCCGGTTGATGAGCCTGGTCAGCGCAGTGTTCATCACCGTGCCGGTGATCGCGCCCAGCCTGGGGCAGGCGGTGCTGCTGTTTGCCGGGTGGCGCTGGATCTTCGTGCTGCTGGGCGGCCTGGCGGGGCTTGCCGCCTTCTGGGTCTGGGCGCGCTTGCCCGAAACGCTGCATCCACAATACCGGCAGGCGATCGACCTGCCGGTAATCGCCAGCAACATGAAGGTCGCCCTGCTGAACCGGGCATCGATCGGCTATGTCATGGGCACCGCGTTGCTGATTGGCGCGGTGTTCGGTTACGTGAACAGCGCGCAGCAGTTGTTGGGCGAACACTTTGCCGTGGGCACGTGGTTCCCGGTGGTGTTCGGCGGCACGGCGGCGATGATGGCGGTGTCCAACGTGGTCAATTCGCGCATCGTCGAACGGTTCGGCGCGCGCCGGGTCAGCCATACCGGGGTGATCGTGTTCATCTTCGTCAGCGCCGCACAGGTCTGGGCCGCGCATTATCATGGCGAAGTGCTGGCGCTGTTCCTGCCGCTGATGGCGACCAACCTGATGCTGCTTGGCTTCCTCGGCGCCAATTTCGGTTCCATCGCCATGCAGCCTTTTGCCACCATCGCGGGGGCGGCCAGCAGCGTGCAGACCTTCTTCCGCATGTTCGGCGCGGCGGTGGTGGGGCTGATCATCGGCCAGTCTTACGATGGCACGGCGCGCCCGTTTGCCCATGCCCTGCTGATCTGCAGCGTGCTGGCGTTCCTGTTCGTGCTGTTCAGCGAAAAGGGCCGGCTGTTCCGCCGTCTGAACCCGCCGAAGCCGCCCAAGCCGCGCCCCTGATCTAACCGGCGGAAGGTTCGACCCGCGCCAGCAGGGCTTCCACCGGCACTTGCGCGCCGGTTGCTGCGTGCAGTTCGGCCACCGTGCCATCGAACGGCGCGGTCAGCGCGTGTTCCATCTTCATCGCTTCCAGCACCAGCAGCCGCTGCCCGGCAGAAACGTGGTCGCCCGCTGCCACGTCCACCGCAGTCACCTTGCCCGGCATCGGGGCCAGGATCGCGCCGGAGGCCGCCGATACACCGATGCGCGGCGGGGGCGGGGTAGTGGACAGGAAATGGGCCTGCCCCTGTTCGATCACCACCAGCGTTCCGTCGCCCGCCATCGCCGCGCCTGTGCCGCTGTCTGTGGTGGGATCGCCGGTGAACATCTCGCCATCGGCGTAGAAGCGCAGGCGCCTATCGGGCAGGGCGTTGAGGCGGAAACCGCCAAGCGCGGCGGGATAGGGCTGGGCCATCGCCCGGCGATAATGCGCGGCGGCAGCATCAATGGCGCCGGGTGAAGGCGGGCACGGCGTAGTCAGCGATGCCTCGTTCCTGCCGATCAGGCCGGTGTCCAAATTCGCGTCGCGGAATTCCGGCAGGGCAAGGCAACGGTATAGAAACGCCGTGTTGGTCTTCATCGGCCCGACGAAGGACGCGTCCAGCCACTGCATCAGCGCCGCCCGTGCATCTTCGCGCGTGGGGCCGTGGGTGATGACCTTGGCCACCATCGGATCGTAAAAGCTGGAAACCCGATCCCCCTGCTCGATCCCGCTTTCCACCCGCGCGCCGGGGGCGAAATGCAGGTGGTCGACCCGGCCGGGGCTGGGCAGGAAACCGTGCGCGGGATCTTCGGCATAGAGCCGCGCTTCGATCGCGTGGCCGGTAATCGTCAACTGGTCCTGCGCCAGCGGCAAGCTCTCGCCACTGGTCACGCGCAGCTGCCATTCCACCAGATCGACCCCGGTGATCGCTTCGGTGACCGGGTGTTCCACTTGCAGGCGGGTGTTCATTTCCATGAAGAACACCCGGTCCGCGCGCAGCCCGTGCGTGGCGTCGGCGATGAATTCGATGGTGCCCGCACCGACATACTTGACCGCGCGGGCAGCCTGCACGGCGGCGGCGCAGATGGCCGCGCGGGTGGCGGCGTCCATGCCGGGGGCGGGGGCTTCCTCGATCACTTTCTGGTGCCGCCGCTGCAACGAACAGTCGCGTTCGAACAGGTGGACCACGTTGCCGTGCCGGTCCCCGAAAACCTGCACTTCGATATGGCGCGGGGATGTGATCCACTTTTCCAGCAGCACTTGCGCATTGCCAAAGCTGGCCTGTGCCTCGCGCTGGCAACTTTCAAGCATTTCAAGGAATTGCTGCGCAGCATCGACTTTGCGCATGCCTTTGCCACCACCGCCCGCCACGGCCTTGATCAGCACCGGGAAACCGATCTTTTCAGCCTCCGCCAGCAGCCGTGCGGGCGTCTGATCCGCGCCGAGATAGCCCGGCGTCACCGGCACGCCTGCCGCGGCCATCAGCGTCTTGGCTGCGTCCTTCAGGCCCATTGCCCGGATGCTGGCGGGATCGGGGCCGACCCAGACCAGCCCGGCCGCGATCACGGCTTCGGCAAAATCGGCATTTTCCGACAGGAAACCGTATCCGGGGTGGATTGCTTGTGCCCCCGTGGCCAGCGCGGCGGCGATTATGCGATCACCCCGCAGGTAACTTTCGGCGGCGGCGGCGGGGCCGATATGCACCGCCTGATCAGCGCAGCGGACGTGGCGCGCACGGGCATCGGCATCGGAATATACGGTCACCGTCCGTATCCCCATCGCCTGCGCCGTGCGGATGATCCGGCAGGCGATTTCCCCGCGGTTGGCGATGAGGAGGGATCGTATCATGTGAAACTTCTACCCGCCGCGCCCCATCGCGGCAAGGGTGGTGCGTGTCCATTGCGGCCATTCGGCTGGCGCAGGTGGAGTAGCCATCGCCTGACCCAGTGCGCGGGCGACGAAACCCAGCTTGGCCGTGGCACTGGTATGCACCCGGTGATCCCACGCATGGGCGCCGCGCTGCCGCACCTGCCGACCGATCGCGCCATAGATGTTGGCGGCCGAAAGGATCGCCCAGCGTTGCCGCCAGCGCAGCCGGGCGGCCCCCACACGGGCGGCGGCTTCGTGCTGTTCCGCCATGCCGACCATCCGCGCCACGATCTGCACCAGCGCCGGGCGGTGGGCCACCTTCATGTGTTCGCCGGGCGGAATGTCGGCTTCCACCAGCCATTCCACCGGCAGATAGCAGCGGCCTGCGACATCGTCTTCCGACAGGTCGCGGGCAATGTTGTTGAGCTGGAAGGCGAGACCGAGATCGCAGGCGCGGTCCAGCGTATCGGCATCCTGCGCCGCCACGCCCATCACCCGCGCCATCATCACCCCCACCGCGCCCGCGACGTGATAGCAGTAACGCATCAGATCGCCTTCGCTGCGGGGCCGCCAATCGGCAGCGTCCAGCGCAAAGCCTTCGATCACGTCATCCGCATCCTGCGCCGTCAGCCCGCATTCGCGCGCGACCTGCCCGAATGCGTCGAAAGCCATTTCACCGGTCAGTTCGCCCGCCAGCGCGCGATGGGTCAGCCGCCGGATTTCCGCGATCCGCGCAGGCGCATCGCCATCGTCGGACAGCGCGCCGCCATGATCCTGCCCATCGGCAATATCGTCGCACCGGCGGCACCATGCATAGAGCAGCCACACCCGTTCGCGCGTTTCGGCATCGAACAGGGCCGATGCGGCGGCAAAGCTGGCACTGCCCCGGCGGATGGAATCGCGCGCGGCAAGCACAAGGTCGGCGCGCGCCGAAGTGGTCACAGATCGTCCGCTTTCATGCTGAAGATCGGCGTGTGCGGCTGGTAATCGGCCATCTGCTGCAACAGCGAGGCCAGATCGGCATCGGCCAGAATGATGCCCTGATGCGCGGGCCGGACGAAGCCGACATCGGCCATCTGCCGGTTGAAGGCGAGCAGCGCATCGTAAAAACCGAAGGCGTTGAGCAGGCCGACCGGCTTGGCGTGATAGCCAAGCTGCGCCCAGCTGACCGCTTCCCACAATTCGTCCATCGTCCCCACCCCGCCGGGCAAGGTCAGGAACCCGTCCGACAGGTCGGTAAAGGCAGCCTTGCGTTCATGCATGTTGGCGACCACGTGCAGCCGGGTGCAATCGTGGTTGGCCACTTCGCCCCCCTTGCCGCCTGCGCCAACCAGCGCCTCGGGTATCACGCCGATCACTTCGCCGCCCGCCTCCAGCGCGCCCGCTGCCAGCGCACCCATCAGGCCGAGCCTGCCGCCGCCATAGACCACGCCGATCCCCCGCCGCGCCAGTTCCGCGCCCACATCCCGCGCCAGCGTGATGTAGCGGGGATCGGCAGGGCTGGCAGACCCGCAATAAACCGCGATCCGCTTCATCAAAATTCCTCCCCGGAACGGGGAGGGGGACCATCCGCAGGATGGTGGAGGGGGGCTGCACCTTGCCGCGTCAGATCGGCTGCCCGTTCACTGCAAACTTGGACAATACGCGCCACACAGGCCTCCAGATTTTCCAGCACAGCCTTGGCAGGTACGCGCAGGGTGGCAACCCCTTGCGAGCGCAAAAAACGCGATCGCGCAGCATCGAACCGGGCCGCGTCCGCGCTGTCATGGGCAAAGCCATCCACTTCGATCGCCAGCCGCACGGCAGCGCAGTAAAAATCGAGTACGAACATTCTGGCCGGATGCTGGCGGCGGAATTTGAAGCTGCCGGGCCGGTGGCGCAGTTCACGCCACAGGATCGTTTCCGGCAGGCTCAGTGCGCGGCGCAAATGGCGCGCGCGTTTCACCGTAGCTGCTGGCCCGGTGATCATGCCGGGCTGGCGCCGGTGAAGGTGTTGCGCGGGTTTGCTCGCTCCCCTCCACCACCGCCTGCGGCGGCGGTCCCCCTCCCCGCATCGGGGAGGATTTTGGTCATCCCGCCAGATCTTCCAGCATCAGGCTGGCCGTGGCCTTAGCGCTGCCGACCACGCCGGGGATGCCTGCGCCGGGGTGGGTGCCGGCGCCGACGAGGTACATGTTGCCGATCACGTCATCACGGTTGTGGCCGCGGAAGAACGCACTTTGCGTCAGCACCGGTTCAAGGCTGAAAGCGCTGCCCATGTAGGCGCTGAGATCGGTGGCGAAATCGGTGGGTGCGTAATGGAAGCTGGTCACGATCCGGTCGTGGATGTCGGGGATCAGCCGCCGCCCGACTTCGTCCAGAATACGCTTTTCCAGAATCGGGCCGACATGGTTCCAGTCCACCGCCAGCTTGCCCATGTGCGCCACGGGGACGAGCGCGTAGAACGTGCTCTTGCCTTCCGGCGCCATGCCCGGATCGGTCACCGTGGGGTGGTGCAGATAAATCGAGAAGTCCGCCGGCAGCACACCGTTGACGTAGATATCGTCGAGCAGCCCCTTATAGCGCGGGCCGAACAGGATCATGTGATGCGGGATGCCCGGCCAGCTGCCTTCCACCCCGAAATGGACCACGAACAGACTGGGGCTGTAACTTTTGCGGGACAGGCTCTTGCCCATTTTTCGCCCGCGCAGGGTGGCGCCCAGCAGATCGCGATAGGTGTGCACGATATCGCCGTTGCTGGCCACGGCATCGAAATCGCCATGCCAGCCGCTGGCGCAGGTCACGCCGGTCGCCTGTGTGCCCAGTGTATCGATCTGCACCACCGGATCGCCCAGCCGCACCGTGCCGCCCAACCGTTCGAAATGGCGCAGCATCCCGGCCACCAGACGGTTGGTGCCGCCGCGCGCCCACCATACGCCGCCATCCTTTTCCAGCTTGTGGATCAGGGCATAGATGCTGCTGGTGGTCATCGGGTTGCCACCCACCAGCAGGGTGTGGAACGACAGCGCCTCGCGCAGCTTTTCGTTGCGGATGTACTTGCTGACCATGGAATAGACGCTGCGCCACGCCTGCTTCTTCATCAGCGCGGGGGCGGCCTTGATCATGCTCTTGAAATCGAGGAACGGCACCGTCCCCAGCTTGACGTAGCCTTCTTCGTAAACGCCTGCGGCATAGTCGAGGAAGCGATCGTATCCGGCGATGTCGGCGGGATCGAGCCGGGCGATTTCCTTCTTCAGCGCCACGTCATCGTTCGAATAATCGAAGTTGGTGCCATCGGGCCAGTTGAGCCGATAGAACGGCATGACCGGCATCAGTTCCACGTCTTCGGCCATGTCGTGGCCGGTCAGTTCCCACAGTTCGCGCAGGCACGATGGATCGGTGATGACGGTCGGCCCGGCATCGAAGGTGAAGCCTTCGCGCTGCCAGTGGTATGCGCGGCCGCCCGGCTTGTCGCGTGCTTCGACAATGGTGGTGTCGACCCCTGCGGCCTGCAGCCGGATGGCCAGAGCCAGCCCGCCGAAACCGGAACCGATGACGCAGGCGCTGCGCCCCTGCGCGCCCCGTTCCGCAATTGTCATGTCATGTCCTTCAAGGATCGATTTGCGTCCGTCCGTGGCATCATGTCCCCCATGATCGCCCTGACTGCGCGCATTATAGGCACTGGCGGCCGCCCGCACAGTACCCTTGCGCGATCACCCATGGTGGACCGCGCGGCGTAGAAGCGTTCGATCAGCCCGCCGGGCAGGCGATAGAACCGCTGGAAGATGCGGAACCGCTGCTGCGGGTGCGCCGCGCCGAACAGCATGGTGCCAAGCAGGCGATAGAACCGCGTGGCTGCCCAGTGCCGCCGCGCGCGCTGTTCCACCATCGCGGCCAGCCGGTCTGCCGGAAGATCCGCCGCCGCCGCAATGGCCAGCGCCGTTTCGACCGCGAAGGGCAGGGTGTAACTGGTCAGCGGATGGATGAACCCGCCGCGCGCGCCAACCCGCGCCACGCCGGGCACGCGCAGGCCATCCTGCCAGCGGGCGAAGCTGCCCCCCGTAACCACCGGCAGCACGCCGGTTTCGGACGCCAGCACTTCGCCCTGCCAGCCGTGTCCGGTGCAATATGCGGCAATCCGCGCGGCCAGCGCCGGGGCATCCAGCGCGGGGCTGTCGTTGTAATAGGTGTCTTCCACGAACAGGTCGTGCGGGCCGATCGGCAGGACATAGACGAAGCGGTATCCGTCCAGCTGTTCCACCGTTGCGTCCATGATGATCGGGCGGGCCACCTTGTGCGGCTCGGTTGTGCGCAGATGCTGGCCCATGAACACCTGCCACCCGCCCGCAAGGTGCGCGGTAGGGGCAAAGCCGCGCGCGTCGATCACGCTGCGGGCGGTGATCCGTTCGCCATCGGCCAGCGTCACGCCATTGCGGTCCAGCGCCTGCACCGTGCAGCCGCAACGGATTGCACCTTCGGGCAGGGCGCGTTCCAGCGTGGCCGCGAAATCGGTGGAGGCGAGCGAGCGGTAGGGCGTGGGCAGATGGCGGCGGTGCGCGGGGAAGGCCACGTCATAGCCATCGTCCCACCGGGCTGTGGGGAAGGCGTCCATCAGCTGCGTTCCGGCTGCATCCAGATCGCTGGCGAACCAGCTCCACCGGTGGTTGCCGCCGGGGCGGGGGCCGCTTTCCAGCAGCAGCAGCGACAGGTCGGGCCGCTGGCGCGCAAGGGCGAGCGCGATCAGCCCCCCGGCAAGTCCGCCGCCGATGATGGCAATGTCTGGCGCGCGCCCGGTCATGCCGCTGCTCTAGCGCAAGGAAGCCTTCATGCAATGGTGCCACCGGGCTTGTGCCGCGCCTGCCGCGTGATAGCTTGCGGCAAAAGCTGGGGGATATGGGCAATGCTGAAAGGTTCGCTGGCCGCCGCCCTGTGCGCGCTGATACCTGCCGCGGCGATGGCGCAGGGTGCGGATGCGGGCTGTTTCATTCAGGTGCAGAAGATCGTGGCCCCTGCGCCCGCCGGGATCGGTGAACTGGCCAGCGCGATCCATTTGCTCGACGAAGCGCTGCGCCCGCAGGCCGATGGCGTCAACGCGCTGCGGCGCGAACTGGCGGCGCTGCAACAGAAACAACAGGCAGCCGCCAGCGATGACGGGAGCGGCGCCCCGGTCAACCTGGTGAAACTGGAAGCCGACATCCGCCGTGTTTCGGCCGATCTGGACAGCGGGCAGGCAGCGTTGAAGGCCGCCTATGCCGCGCAGTTCAAGGATCTGGTTGCCCCGGTGCAGATGCGGGTGGGCCAGCGCGCGCAGGCATTCGGCATCCAGCACAAATGTGCCGCGGTAAAAATGGCGCGCACGCCCGATATCCCGGCGCTGGCGGCAGCGGGCGGGCGGGACATCACGGCAGATTTCGTGGCGTGGTACGCGGCGAACCCGCGTTGAGCGCGGCAGCGGGCCTGCGGTTGTGGCCGCATCGGGCGGGCGTGGCGGCGGCGCTGGCAATTGCCGCCGTGGCGGTTGCGGTGCTGCTGGCGATGGGGCGCCCGCCGATCTGCACCTGCGGCTATGTCAGCCTGTGGCACGGACAGGTGCAATCGGCCGGCAACAGCCAGCACATCACCGACTGGTATTCCCCCAGCCACTTCACCCACGGCCTGATCATGTATGCAGTGGCATGGCTGCTGTGGTCGCGGTGGCGGCTGTTCGGCGGGCGGCTGGCCCGCTGGGCGCTGCCGATCGCGGTGGCGGTGGAAGCGGCGTGGGAAGTGCTGGAAAACACCCCGATGGTGATCGGCCGCTATCGTTCGGTCACCGCCAGTTTCGGATACAGCGGCGATTCCGTGGTCAATTCCGCGTCGGATATCGGCTGGATGACGCTGGGCTTCCTTGTCGCGGCGAAGCTGCCGTGGCGGTGGACGCTGGCGCTGGGCGTGGGGCTGGAACTGCTGACGCTGTGGACGATCCGCGACAACCTGACGCTGAACGTGGTGATGCTGGTGTGGCCGGTGGAGGCGATCCGGCAGTGGCAGGGCGGTGCCTGATACGGCAACCGCAACGGAACAAAGCGCGGCGACATGCCGTTATCCTTCCCAACCCGAAGGTAACGCCAGATGAAATCCGCCAGATACTTAGCTGCCGCCACCACCATTGCGCCCATTGCCCTGCTGGCATTGGCCACGCCCGCCACGGCGCAGGAGGATACGGCGGCTGAACCGACGGCTTACGATGGCGATTACCTGAGCGTGGGTTTCGGCGTGGGTTATGTTCCGAGCTATGACGGGTCGGACGATTACGTCTTCTTCCCCGCGCCGATCTTGCAAGGTTCGCTGAAAGGGATCGGCATCAGCCCGCGCCCCGGTGGGCTGGCGCTCGATTTCATACCCAACGCAGGCAAGGGACCGCACATCTCCGCCGGTGTCGCAGCGCGCGTCCGCCGCAACCGGGCAAGCGATATCAAGGATCCGGTCGTCGCCAGCCTCGGAAGGCTGGATACCGCGGTGGAAGTCGGCCCTACGCTGGGCATCAGCTTCCCCGCGCTGCTCAACCCCTATGACAGCCTGAGCGTGAAGGTGGATGCCCGGTGGGACGTGGCGGGCGCGCATGGCGGCATGGTGGTTGATCCGTCGGTCACCTATTTCACCCCGCTCAGCCGCGGAATGGCTGCATCGCTGACATTCAGCGCCGAACACGGTGACGGCAAATACCTCGATTATTACTACACCATTTCCCCCGCGCAGGCCGGGGCCAGCGGATTGCCCGCATTCGATGCCACGGGGGGCGGCTTTACCAAGGCCGGGGCCAACCTGCTGCTGGGCGTCGACATGGATGGCAATCTGGCCAACGGCGGCCTGGCGGTGGTGGTGATCGGCGGATATTCGCGGATGCTGGGCGATGCCAAGGCCAGCCCCGTGACCAGCATTCGCGGCAGCGCCGACCAGTGGTTTGGCGGCCTTGGCGTGGGATATACCTTCTGAAAGCTGCAATCGCCCTTTGATCTTCCCCGGCGCGGGCGGTAGGATGCGGCCATCCACCGGGGAGCCCGCTTGGGCTGAGAGGCAGGCTTCGCATCCTGTGACCCGTCGAACCTGAACCCGTTAGCACGGGCGGAGGGAGTGGCGGCCCGCGAGCGATCCGCCATTTCCGCGCCCGGACAAGGAGCGCATCGCATGGCCGACATCAATTCCAAGCTGGAAATCGGCGTTACCACAGGGGCCATCCGTGGTTCCGCCAAGGTCCACGTGCCGGCCCCCGGCAACCCGCAAGTGCTGGTGGCGATGCGCGAAATCGCGCTGGAACTCAGCAGTGGCGAACCGCCTTTGCGCGTTTACGA
>JBDLVD010000034.1:0-16200 GCA_039804965.1 Pseudomonadota bacterium | reverse complement strand
CCGTTCAGCCAGTTTCCGATATGGCGGCTGCGCAGATCGGTGAACGCTGCCACCAGCAGTGCGATTGCCAACGCGGCAAGCAGTCCATACCTGATCGGATCGTCCAGCATCATAGCCCCCTGGTTTCCCGGAACCGTGCTAGCGGGGATGGCTTACCAAATAGTAACCACGCGCAGGAGGCCGGAATTAGGCACGACCGACAGACTGGCACCGCCGCCGCGCCGCCATGGCGTGCCATCCCTGCGGATGCGTGCGAAAGCCGCTGGCTGACGGCGGATGGCCATGCGATCCGGCGGGTGGACTGGCCCGTTGCTACGGTAGGCGCGCGCGGATCGATCCTGTTCATGCCCGGGCGCGGGGATGCTTATGAAAAATATCTGGCGGCGTTCGATCACTGGCACGCGTGCGGCTGGCACGTCACCGCGGCCGACTGGCGCGGGCAGGCCGGTTCCGGCCGGCTGGGCGACGATGCGCTGACCGGTCATGTCGATGATTTTGCCGTCTGGCTGCAGGATCTTGCCGCTTTCTGGCGGGACTGGGCGGTTCAGCGGCAACAGCAGCAGGGCCCGCTGGTACTGGCCGGCCATTCGATGGGCGGCCATCTGGTGCTGCGCGCGGTGGCGGAAGGGTGGCTGACACCTGCGCCTGACGCCGTGGTGCTCAGCGCGCCGATGCTGGACGTGCCGCCCGAAGCGGTGCCGGTGTCGGCCAAGCTGGCTTTCGCATGGCTGCGCTGCCGCATGGGCGATCCGCGCCGCCCGGCGTGGGCCAGCAGCGAAAAGCCGGGGGCGGTGCCGGCGGGTCGCCAGCGCTTGCTGACCCATGATGATGCCGCTTACGCCGATGAACTGTGGTGGCGCAGTGCGCGGCCAGAACTGGCGATGGGCCCCGCCAGCTGGGGCTGGGTGGTCGCCGCGCTCGCTTCGATCCGCCGGTTGCGCCGGGCGGATGTGCTGGCACGGGTGACGATGCCGGTGCTGGTGCTGGCGACGAGTGCGGACAGGCTGGTCGGTACGCGCGCGATCCGGCGGGCCTTGCGATTGTTGCCGCGCGCGCAGGGCCTGTGGTTCGGACCGGAGGCAGCGCACGAAATCTTGCGCGAAGTGCCGCAGGTGCGCGCCCGCGCTCTTGACGCGGTGGATCGGTTCCTCGACCGGGTTTCCTGAAATGACCGACACTTTTGACATCGCCGTGATCGGGGCCGGCATCGCCGGGGCCAGCATCGCCGCCGAACTGGCAGGCCATGCGCGGGTGGTGTTGCTGGAGGCGGAGGCACAGCCCGGATACCACACCACCGGGCGTTCCGCCGCTTTCTGGGAAGAATGTTACGGCGGGCCGGACATCGTGCCGCTCACACTCGCTTCGGGCGCTTATCTGCGCGATCACGGGATGCTGGCCCCGCGCGGCGCGCTCTACATTGCGCGCGAAGGGGACGATGCCGAAGTCGATCGCTTCCTTGCCACATTTTCCGGCACCGGGGTGAATATCCAGCCGCTGGACCGCACCGGACTTGCCGCGATGGTGCCGGGGATCAGGCCGGGCTGGACTTTGGCCCTGTCGCAGCCTGCCTGCGCTGATATCGACGTGGCCGGATTGCATCAGCATTATCTTGCCATGGGCCGGCGCGGCGGCGTGGAACTGCGCCGCCATGCGCGGATCGTGCAGGCCGAACGTGAAGGCACCGGCTGGCGCCTGGCCACCCGGACGGGGGAGGAACTGCGCGCCGCCGTCGTGGTCAATGCCGCCGGGGCATGGGCGGATGACGTGGCGCGGATGGCCGGTGCCGATCCGCTGGGCATCCAGCCTTTGCGCCGCACGGTCGCGCAATTGCGCACCGATCCGTTGCCGCCGGCTGATCTGCCACTGGTGCTGGACCTGCGCGGGGATTTCTACTTCAAGCCCGAAAGCGGGCGCCTGTGGCTCAGCCCGCATGACGAAACGCCCAGCCCCCCCTGCGATGCCGCGCCGGAGGAACTGGACATCGCGCTGGCGATCGATCGGTTCGAACAGGTGGTGGACTGGAAGATTGCGGCGGTGGAGCGCAAATGGGCGGGGCTGCGCAGCTTCGCGCCCGACCGGCGGCCTGTCTATGGCTTCGACCCGGCGCGGCCCGGGTTCTTCTGGTTTGCCGGGCAGGGCGGATACGGCATCCAGACCGCGCCGGCCGCTGCCCGCCTTGCAGCGCAATTGCTGCTGGGCCTGCCGCGCGATCCCATGACGGGACATCTGGATGAAGGGCTCTATTCCCCGGCGCGGTTCCTCTAGCCAGATTGTTAAAATACGTTAAGGTTCGTTCCGGGTCGTTTCAGACGGAGGATCTGCACGTGGCGCATCGTTTCGAAATCCGCAAAAACAAGGCCGGCGAATTCGTGGCCTATTTCTGCTACAACAGCGAAAGCATTTTCTGGACGGAAGGCTATGCCTCCAAGGCCAGCGCGAAGAACGCGATCCAGTCCGTGCTGACGAACGGCCCGAACGCCGAAGTGGTCGACACCACGCTCGACTGACGG
The DNA here is from genome assembly GCA_039804965.1 of Pseudomonadota bacterium. Classification (GTDB taxonomy): domain Bacteria; phylum Pseudomonadota; class Alphaproteobacteria; order Sphingomonadales; family Sphingomonadaceae; genus Croceibacterium_C. The sequence goes on along the minus strand of JBDLVD010000034.1, from coordinate 13,690 downwards.
GCCTTAACGCTCGAAAATATCAGGCAGGTGGCTGGCGACTGGCTGCCACGGCGGCATCGCTGGCCAGTTGGTCTACCCGTTCGTTTTCAACGTGGCCGTCGTGGCCCTTCACCCATTGCCAGTCGATGCGGTGGGGGGCGGCGGCTTCGATCAGGTCGTGCCAGATATCGGCGTTGCGGACAGGCTTCTTGCTGGCGCTGATCCAGCCGTTGCGCTTCCACCCGTGGATCCACTTGGTCATGCCGTCGATCACGTAACGGCTGTCGGTAAACAGCGACACGTCGCACGGTTCGATCAGCGCGGTCAGCCCGCGCAGCACCGCGGTCATTTCCATGCGGTTGTTGGTGGTGTCCGCTTCCCCGCCGCTCATTTCCTTTTCGTGCGGGCCCATACGCAGCAGCACGCCCCAGCCGCCCGGGCCGGGATTGCCCTTGCAGGCGCCGTCGGTGAAGATTTCGACCTTTTTCACTTCAGCCGCCAAGACCGGGAAAGGCTGCTGCGCCTTGCAGGCGGTAGAACGACAGGCGGCGGGCAAAATCCATCGGATCCTTGCGCATCACCAGCGCATCGGCAGGGGTGTGCAGCCAGTCGTATGACCGTGTGGCCATGAACCGCATCGCCGCCCCGCGCGCCAGCACCGGCATGGCAGCAATTTCCGCCGCGGAAAGCTGACGGACAGATTGATATCCCGCCACCAGCGCCGCCGCGATTTCGGGCATGAAGCTGCCGTCCTTGCGGAAGGACCATGCCGCATGGGTCACTGCCAGATCGTAAGCCGTCGTGTCGGTGCAGGCGAAATAGAAATCGATCAGCCCGCTGACCTGATCGTCCAGCAACAGCACGTTGTCGGGGAACAGGTCGGCATGGATCACGCCTTGCGGCAGGCCGGTGGGCCACCGGGCCGACAGGAACGCCAGTTCTTCCGCCACCGTTGCGGGCAGCGTTGCGTCGATGGCGGCCAGCCCTTCCTGCCCGCACCCGTCGAACAGTTCGTGCCATGCGGCCAGGCCCATCGCATTGGGGCGGGCCATGGCGAAATCGGCCGTGTTCAGATGCAGGCCCGCCAGTGCGGCGCCCACCGCCCGCGCTTGCGTGGCGCTGGGCGCATCGACCGATACCCCGCGCAAGAATTCGATCAGCGCCACGGCCTTGCCGTCAATCATGCGGAAGGCTGCGCCGGCGCGGTCGTGGATGGTGCGCGGCACCGGGCTGCCACGTTCGGCCAGATGATCCAGCAGGCCGAGGAAGAACGGCAGATCGGCCACGTCCAGCCGCGCTTCGTACATCGTCAGGATGAACCGGTCGCGATCGGTTTCGATCAGCCAGTTGGAATTGGACACGCCTTCGGCAATGCCCTTGGCGGAAACCAGCGCGCCGACGTCGTACTCGCCGATCAGCGATGCCAGCTGCGCGGCGGAAAGGTTGGTATAGACGGCCATGATTATTCGGTCAGCTGGCGCGGCAGCTTGAACACCATGTGTTCTTCAGCGGTCTTGACCGGGCGTTCTTCCACCGTGCGCCACTGGCCCAGTGCGTCGATCACTTCGCGCACCAGCGTTTCCGGGGCCGAAGCGCCCGCAGTCAGGCCCAGCGTGCCCACGCCTTCCAGCCACGCGGGGTCGATTTCCGATGCCCGCTGGATCAGCCGGGCAGAGGTGCCGCAACGTTCCGCCACTTCCACCAGCCGCAGCGAATTGGATGAATTGGGCGCGCCGATCACCAGCACCAGATCACTGGCCGGGGCCAGTTCCTTCACCGCCGCCTGCCGGTTGGAGGTGGCATAGCAGATGTCTTCCGCCTTGGGCGCGACGATATGCGGGAAACGCACCGTCAGTGCCTCGATAACGCGGGCGGTGTCTTCCACCGACAGCGTGGTCTGCGTCAGGAACGACAGCGGCATGTCAGCCGGGAAATCCAGCGTGGCGACGTCGGCCTCTGTTTCCACCAGCGTCATCTGCCCCTCCGGTACCTGTCCGAAGGTGCCGATCACTTCGGGATGGCCCTTGTGGCCGATGAACACGATGTGCCGGCCGGCTTCGATCTGCCGTTCTGCCTGCCGATGCACCTTGCTGACCAGCGGGCAGGTGGCATCGACATAGGTCAGCCCGCGACGTTCCGCCTCTGCCGGGACAGCCTTGGGGACGCCGTGGGCGCTGAACACCACCGGGGTATCGGCGGGCACTTCGTCCAGTTCTTCCACGAACACCGCGCCCTTGGCCTTCAACCCGTCAACCACATAGCGGTTATGGACGATTTCGTGCCGCACATAGACCGGCGCGCCATAACGGGTCAGCGCCCGTTCGACGATTTCGATCGCGCGATCCACCCCGGCGCAAAATCCGCGCGGTGCCGCGATCAGCACCAGCAGCGGCGGCCTGATCGCATCCGGCGAAAGCGATTCATCGTTCGTTGCAGGGGATTGCTGAAAGGGAGCGTTCATCGGACAGGCTCTAGCGGTTGTCGCTTCCCAGCGAAAGGGCTAGGGGCTGCTGCAATATAGGGACATGACCGGGTTTGGACAGGTCCTGCACGAACGAGGAATGCCGATGATCGCCCGCAAAGTGCTGCTTGCTGCCTCTTTCGCCGCGCTGACCCTCGCGGGTTGCCATTCGCAGGGCGATCTCGTGGTCGAACAGGGCGTGGGCATCACCGCGCTGCGCAGCGTCTGCCCGGCGGTTGGCGTGCCCGATTACCTCGGCAACGTCACCTTGTTCACCAGCCCCGATGCGCGCACCGCCGATGCGGTGGATGTTACCGCTACGATCACCAATGTCCGCAGCCAGTGCAACGACACCGGCGAAAAGGTCTATACCGCGGCCACTTTCGACGTGCTGGCCCAGCGCCACGACACGCGCGGCGCCCGCACCGTGCAGCTGCCGTATTTTTCCACCGTGCTGCGCGGCGGCAGCGTGGTGATCGCCAAGCGTGTCGGCACCGTGACGATCAATTTCGCGGACGGGCAGGAACGCGCGCAGGCCAGCGGCACCGCCGGTTCCTATGTCGATCGTGCGGCTGCCACCCTGCCTGCCGACGTGCGTGAACGGATCACGCGCAAGCGCAAGGGCGGCGAAGACGATGCGGCGCTGGACCCGCTGGCCGATCCTGCCGTCCGCACGGCCATCAGTCGCGCCACTTTCGAACAGCTGGTCGGCTTCCAGCTGACCGAGGCGCAGCTGGGTTATAACGCCACCCGCTGATCCGCTGCTTCCCACCGGGGCGCAAAAGCGGTAACGGCGCGGCCCCAGATGGAAAGCATGATGCCGCAACACCAGACCCTTTACGCCGCCTTTGCGGCCAAGATCGATGCCGTCCTTGCCGCGTTGGAAGCGGAAGGGATGCTGCCCGCCGGTACCCCGCGCAGCCACGTCAGCGTGGAACCGCCGCGCGATGCCAGCCATGGGGATCTGGCCACCAATGCGGCGATGGTGCTGGCCAAACCGGCCAAGCTCAACCCGCGCGCGCTGGCCGAAGCGATCGTGGCCAAACTGGCCACCGATCCGGCGATCGCCAGCGCGGAAATTGCTGGCCCCGGTTTCATCAACCTGCGGCTGACCGATGCCAACTGGCTCGCTGAACTCGCAGCCATTGCTGCGCTGGGCGTGGATTACGGCCGTTCCACCCAAGGCGCTGGCCGCACGGTCAACGTCGAATATGTTTCCGCAAATCCCACCGGGCCGATGCACATGGGCCATTGCCGGGGCGCGGTGGTGGGCGATGCGCTGGCCGCGTTGCTGGAATTTGGCGGCCACAAGGTGGTGCGCGAATATTACGTCAACGATGCCGGCGCGCAGGTGCAGACGCTCGGCCGTTCGGCGCATCTGCGCTATCGCGAAGCCCTGGGCGAAGACATCGGCGAAATTCCGGAAGGCTTTTATCCCGGTGACTATCTGAAGCCGATCGGCGCGGCGCTGGCGGCGGAATTCGGGGCGGCTTATGTCGGCAAGCCGGAAGGCGAATGGCTGGCGCTGTTCCGCACCCGCGCCGTGGCCGCGATGATGGACATGATCCGCGCCGATCTGGCCATGCTGGGCATCCATCACGACGTTTTCTCGTCCGAAGCGGAATTGCAGGAAGCGAAGAAGCCCGAAGCCGCCGAGGCCTGGCTGCGCGCGCACGATCTGGTCTATGATGGCGTGCTGGAAGCGCCCAAGGGCAAGACGCTGGACGATTGGGAAGCGGTGGAACTGCCGCTGTTCCGTTCCACCCGGTTCGGCGACGATCAGGATCGCCCGATCCGCAAGAGCGATGGCAACTGGACCTATTTCGGTGCCGATCTCGCCTATCACATGCAGAAGGCGCAGGCCGCCGACGAACTGATCGACATCTGGGGCGCCGACCATGCGGGCACGGTCAAGCGGATCAAGGCCGCCGTCGCCGCGCTGTCCGAAGGGGAAGGCAAGCCGATCCCGTTCGACGTCAAGCTGGTGCAGATGGTGCAGTTGCTGCGCGGCGGCGAACCGGTGAAGATGTCCAAGCGTTCGGGCAACTTCATCACCATCGCCGACATGGTGGAAGAAGTGGGCAAGGACGTGGTCCGCTTCACCATGCTGACCCGCAAGCCCGAAGCGCAGATGGATTTCGACTTCGCCAAAGTGGTGGAAGCATCAAAGGACAACCCGGTCTTCTACGTCCAGTATGCCCATGCGCGCATTTCCAGCACCTTGCGCAAGGCTGCGGCGGAAGGCGTGGTGCCATCGGCCGATGCCGTGGCGCGGCTGGGCGCGGACGAACTGGAGCTGGTCAAGCAGGCAGCGCAGTTCCCGCGGCAGGTGGAAGCGGCGGCACAGGCGCGCGAACCGCACCGTATCGCCTTCTATCTGTACGAACTGGCGGGCGCATTCCACGCATTCTGGAACGCTGGTAACGATCAGCCGGAAAAGCGCATCATCCTGGCACAGGACGCCGAGTTGACGGGGGCGAGGCTTTTCCTTGCCAGCCAAATCGGGCAGGTCATCCGTAATGGCCTGGCCCTGCTGGGCGTGGAGGCGGTCAAGGAGCTGTAAGGCATGGGTTATCCGGGGGATGGGCGCGACGACGAATCGCCGATGGACCTTGACGGCGATGCGGTTGCCGATGGTGCCGAACAGCTGACGCTGGCCGATCCGGATGAACGCCTGCCATGGCTGGAAGCCGCCGATGACGATTTCGACGAAGGCGTCGACAGTGGCCGGATACTGGCTTTCGCGCTGATCGGCCTGCTGGCCGTGGCCGCGCTGGTCGGGGCGCTGTGGTGGTTCACGCGGGATCGTCCCGATCCGGAAATGATCGCCGATGGCAGCACCGTGGAAGCGCCCGCTGAACCGTACAAGGTGAAGCCTGCGGATCAGGGCGGCGAAAAGGTGGCCGGCACGGGCGACAAGAGCTTCGAAGTGGCCGAAGGGCGCACGGTCGAAGGGCGTATCGCCGGGGAAGGCCCCGCCGCTGCGCCTGCCGCAGTGCCGACGCCGGGCATCGATCGGGATCAGAACGGCGCATCCGCCGGGGCTGGCACCGCCACGCAGGCACCCGCAGCCGTTTCGGGCGGGGTGGGCGTGCAGGTTGGCGCCTATTCCAGCAAGGACAAGGCCGAAGCGGGCTGGACCCAGCTGCAAAGCCGCCTCAGCCCGTTGCAGGGCCGCAGTCACCGCGTCATTCAGGGAACGGCCGACAGCGGGGCAATCTTCCGCCTGCAGGCCGTGTCAGGCAGTGTCGCGGACGCGGAGGCATTGTGCCATGCGCTGCGCACCGCCGGTGGCGATTGCCAGGTCAAACGCTGACATCCTGAATACCGGCAAAGGCGCGGGGCGGGTGTAGAAAACTCCGCCGCGCGCCTTGCTCCCTGCGCGGCAAGCTGCGAACCTGCGGCGCATGACGCCTGCAATCTTCGGCCTTTCGTCGACCACCCTGACTGCCAGCGAGCGGGACTTTTTCCGTGATGCGGACCCGGCGGGCTATATCCTGTTCGGCCGCAACGTGGCGGACCGGGACCAGTTGCGCGCGCTTACCGATGACCTGCGCAGTCTGCACGGTCGCGACCGGTTGCTGATTTCCATCGATCAGGAAGGCGGCCGGGTGGCACGGATGAAACCGCCGGAATGGCTGGCTTTTCCGCCGGGGGAAGTGTTCGCCCGGCTGTGGGATATCGCCCCTGCCAGCGCAATCGAGGCGGCGCGCGCCAATGCCCATGCGCTGGGCCTGGATCTGGCGGAAGTCGGCATCACCGTCAATTACCTGCCCCTGCTCGACGTGCGGCAACCCGGCGCGCATGACGTGATCGGGGATCGCGCGCTGGGGGCAGAACCGATGCAGGTGGCGGCGCTTGGCCGGGCGGTGCTGGAAGGCCTTGCCCGTGCGGGAATTACCGGCTGCATCAAGCACATGCCGGGCCATGGCCGCGCCTGTGCGGACAGCCACAAGGAACTGCCAGTGGTGGATGCCACGGAGGAGGAACTGGAACTGGACCTTGAGCCGTTCCGCACCCTTTCCTCCAGCCGCATCGGGATGACCGCGCACGTCCGTTATACCGCCTGGGATGCGCACAATCCCGCCACTTTATCGCCGTTCGTGGTGCAGCAGATCATCCGCCAGCGGATCGGTTTTACCGGCCTTTTGCTGACCGACGATCTGGATATGCAGGCATTGAGCGGATCGGTGCCCGAACGGGCCGAACAGGCGATTGCCGCCGGGTGTGACGTGGCCCTCAACTGCTGGGCGAAGATGGACGACATGGTCGGCATTGCCACGCGCCTGCAACCGATGTGCAACGCCGCTGCAAAGCGGCTGCACGATGCACTGGAAGTTCAGCCCCACGGCGAAGCGATCTCACAGGCCGATCTGCTGGCGAAACGCGACAGCCTGCTGGCGCTCGCCAAGGCATGAACGGGCAGGCTTTCCTTTTCGGCGCTGCAGAGGCGCCCGAAATGGGGGAAGCCGCCGCCACTGCGCCGCAGCGTGACGATGCGCTGCATCTGGAACTGGGCGGGTGGGAAGGGCCGCTCGATCTCCTGCTCGATTTAGCCCGGCGTCAGAAGGTCGACCTGCGGCAGATTTCGATCCTTGCGCTGGTCGATCAGTACCTGACTTTCATCGACCGGGCAGGTGCGCTGAAACTGGAAGTAGCGGCAGACTATCTGGTGATGGCGGCGTGGCTCGCTTACCTGAAGTCGGCGCTGCTGCTGCCGCGTGACGAGCAGGAAGACCCTAGCCCTGAAGATCTGGCGTTGCGGTTGCAACTGCGGCTGGCACGGCTTTCCGCCATGCGCGAAGCGGCGGCGCGGTTGCTGGCGCGCGACCGGGTCGGGCGCGACGTGTTTCTGCGCGGCGCACCCGAAGGGCTGCGGGTCGATCGCCGCAATGATTGGCAGTGCGACTGGTTCAGCCTGATCGCCGCCTATGGTCAGGTAAAGGCTCGGACAGAACCGGTGGTGCACATGGTGCGCGAGCGGCCGGTGATGACGCTGGATTCGGCGCTGGATCGCGTTTCCGCCATGCTGGGCGTGCGGCTGGAATGGATGGAACTGCGCGATTTCCTGCCGCCCCCGACCACCGCTGACTGGGCAGAGCCTCGCCTGCGCCGGTCCGCCCTTGCCAGCAGCTTCGTGGCGGCGCTGGAACTGGCGCGGCTGGGCCGCGCGGAATTGCGGCAGGACGAGATTTTCGGCCCGCTGCACCTGCGCCGGGTGCCAGCATGATGACGCCGCCGGATGATCTTGTGCGCGCGGTGGAGGCAACGCTGTTCGCGGCCGAAGAACCGATGACGGCAGAGGCGCTTTCTTCCCATCTGGCCGGGGTGGACGTGCGGCCGGCGCTGGCAGAACTGGCGCAATTCTACGCCGGGCGCGGCGTGCAGTTGGTGGAGCGGGGACGGCGCTGGCAGTTCCAGACGGCGCCCGATCTGGCCCATCTGCTGCGGCGCGAGCGCGAACAGACGCGCCGCCTTTCCCGCGCGGCGACCGAGGTGCTGGCGATCATCGCCTATCACGAACCTGTCAGCCGGGCGGAAGTGGAATCGATCCGCGGCGTGCAGACGGCGCGCGGGACGCTGGACGTGCTGATGGAAGCGGGCTGGGTGCGCGTGGCCGGTCGGCGCGATGTTCCGGGGCGCCCGGTGATCTATGCCACGACGCCGGAATTCCTCAGCCACTTCGGCCTGTCCAGCCGCCGCGACCTGCCGGGGATCGATGAATTGAAGGCCGCAGGCCTGCTCGATCCGGTGGACGATGCCTTCGAAGCGCTCACCGGCGAAGACGGCTTTGCCGACAGTGGCGAAGCAGAGGCAACGGATGCGCTGGAAAACGACGGCGACAGCGCCTAGGTAGCGCGCAGTTGTTGGAGATCAGCCGTGCGTTCCGCTTTCCGCCACATCCCGCTGAATGGCCGGGGGCAGTTGCATGTTTGATATCGGTTACAGCGAACTGCTGCTGATCGTCATCGTGGCGGTGGTGGTGATCGGTCCGAAGGATCTGCCGCTGGCCCTGCGCACGGCGGGCCGCTGGATCGGCAAGATGCGCAAGATTTCCGGCCATTTCCGGTCCGGCCTGGACGCGATGATCCGCGAGGCCGAGATGGAGGAAATGGAAGCCAAGTGGCGCGAACAGAACGAACGGATCATGCGCGAACACCCTAACGGTGGCCCGGTGGAAGCGGAGCAGACCGGCGCTTATCCGGCGGTCCCGCCTGTCGCCGCCGCTTCTGCCGAAGCGCGGATTGGCGATGGCCCGGCGATCCCGGAAAACCTGCTGCCGGATGCACAACCCGCCCCTCCGGCCCCGCCGCACCACGCGCCGCCGACGCACCCGGAAGGGACAGCCTGACATGGCTTTCGGTATCAAGGATCTGGACGAATCGCAGGCCCCACTGCTCGATCACCTGATCGAACTGCGGCGGCGGCTGCTGCGCGCCATTGCGGCACTGGGCGCGGCCTTTGTCGTCTGCCTCTATTTCGCCAACGATATCTTCGCCATTCTGGTTCACCCGCTGGCGCAGGCATTTCCCAAGGGGCAGGGGCGGCTGGTTTATACCAAGCTGTACGAAGCCTTCTTCGTCGAAGTGAAAGTGGCGCTGTTCGCCGCCTTCTTCGTCAGTTTCCCGATCATCGCCAACCAGATCTGGGCCTTTGTCGCACCCGGCCTTTATGCGAAGGAAAAGAAGGCGTTCCTGCCGTTCCTGATCGCAACGCCGGTGTTGTTCGCGGCGGGGGCCAGCCTTGCTTATTTCGTGGTCATGCCCACCGCATTCCACTGGTTTCTGGGATTCCAGGGCACCGCCGGCGGAATTCCGCAGGAAGCCTTGCCTGCTATGGGCGATTACCTTGATCTGGTGATGCGGTTCATCTTCGCCTTCGGTGCCAGTTTCCTGCTGCCGGTGCTGCTGCTGCTGCTCGAACGGGCGGGTATCGTCAGCTACGATCAGCTGAAGGGCGCGCGGCGTTACGTGATCGTGGGCATCTTCATTCTGGCGGCCGTCATCACCCCGCCAGACGTGGTGTCGCAGCTGATGCTGGCGGTGCCGCTGCTGCTGCTGTTCGAAGGCACGATGATCTTCATGCGGATCAGCGCCCACCGCGCCGCGCGGGCTGCGGGGCAGGACGTGGTGTTGGCCGAAACCCCACCGGACCAGCAACCCTGATCCATTCCTGACATGAAAAAGGCCGCCAGCGACAAGCCGGCGGCCTTTTTCGTTTCCGGTTGCGGTGCAGACGGGCCGTGGCCTGCCTGCGCCGGGATAACCGAATTACGGGCTGGTCGGCAGGGTATCGTCCTTGCCGTCGAGGGCGAAGATCAGGGCCGCCGGAATGGCGATGCCGAGCAGGACGAGCCAGATCGGGAAGCCGGCCAGCTGTTCACCTTCTACCGGGGTGGCGGCGCGCGTGTCTACAGCGGCGGCCGAACCTGCCACCGGAGCCGCAACCAGGCCAAGAGCCGCAGTCGCCGCGAGGATTTTTCCCAACTTCATAAACTTCCCCTCATTGTCGAAAGCACCCAGAGTGCCGGACGGACTTTTCAGCATTCACACAAAAGAATGCAGAAACTGGACCCAACTATCATAGCCGAAAGGATTATGACAGTTATTCACAGTACGTATAGATGCCTAATTTTCAGTGACAATGCAACTGCAGATCTATCGGCCTGTAATCGTTTCAGGGGGTTTGGGGGCAGTGGCGCCCACGGGGTGTTCTGCTGACTCTGCTGAAGGTAAATTGGCGCCGAACACCCGCTGCCCGGCTATCCACGTTTCCAGTACCTTGATGCGGCGAATGTCCGCCGCATTGGCCAAAGTCGGATCGCCATCCAGCACCACGAAATCGGCCCGTTCGCCCGGGCTCAGCCGGCCGAAGCGGCCTTCGCCAAAGCCGGCCCATGCGGCAACGGCGGTCTGTGCCGCCAGCGCCTGTTCGACCGGGACCGTTTCCTGCGGCTGCCATCCGCCGAAGGGCTGACCCGCAGCATCTTCGCGGCTGATGGCGGCGGCGATGGCGGACAGCGGATCGGGCACCTCCACCGGCGCATCGGAGCCGAAGGCCAGCGGCGCCCCGACGGCGTGGAGCGATCGCCAGGCGTAAGCTCCCTTCAGCCGCTGCGGCCCCAGCCGAGCTTCGGCCATGACCCTGTCCGATGTCTGGTGGACGGGCTGCATCGATGCGACGATGCCGTGGCGGCCGAACCGGGCCACGTCGGCCGGATCCACGATCTGCGCGTGTTCGATCCGCCAGCGCCGATCGCCGCTGTAATCGCCCGATAGTTCCTCGATCGCGGCCAGCACTTCGGCATTGGCGGCATCGCCGATGGCGTGCACCGCCACCTGATAATCGTCCATCGCCGCGCGGCTCATCAGGTTGCGCAACTGCGTGCCGTTCAGGCGGGGCAGACCGCGATTGCCGGGATCGTCGGCATAAGGGGCCTTCAGCCATGCCCCGCGCGATCCCAGTGCGCCGTCCAGAAACAGCTTCACGCCGTTGAGCCGCAGCCGATCATCATACAGCCATTGTGTCGGCCCGGTGCCGCCGACCAGCAGCATCGTGGGAATGCCATCGGCATAGGCCATGATCCGCAACCGCAGCCGGCCGGCATCGCCCGCGCGGCGGAACGTCATCCAGTCTTCGATGCTGGTGCCCATGTCGGCCACGGCGGTGATGCCGTGCCTTACCAGCAGGGCTTGCGCTTCCTGCAAGGCCATGTCGCGGTCCTGCGCGCGGGGCGGTGGCACCTTGCCCGCCACCAGCGCCATCGCGCCATCCACCAGCACGCCTGCCGGTTTGCGGGTGGCGCCCACCCGTTCGATCCGCCCGCCAGCGGGGTCGGCGGTCTTGTCTGTCACCTTGGCGAAAGCGAGCGCGGCGCTGTTGGCCCAGCCGGCGTGGCCGTCCACCCGTTCCAGCCATACCGGCCGATCCGCGACCACGGCATCGAGTGCCGCCGCGGTTGGAAAATGCGGGTTGCCCCATTCCTCCTGATTCCAGCCGCGCCCAACAATCCAAGGCGTTTGCGGATTGGCGGCGGCATAGGCGGCGACCTTGCGCAGGGCTTCGTCCAGCGTCTTGGTTCCGGTCAGGTCCAGGCTCATCTGGGCAAGGCCCAGCGCCATCACGTGCAGGTGGGCATCGACAAAGCCGGGCAGAACGGTGCGGCCTTGGCCGTCTTGGCGGTAATCGGGGCGGGCGGGCGGCTTTTCGCCGCGCCGGAAGGTTTGCGCCACACGGCCTTGCCCATCGATCATCATCGCGGAAAAGCGCGTCAGCCTGCCATCGCGATCAACCGCGATGCCGTTGATGTTGTCGATCAGCGTATCGGCCACAGCCTGCGCCGGGGCCAGCAGCACCAGTGCGGCGACGGCGGCCAGCAGCCGGTGCTTCATGGGCGGGCGCCTTGGGGCAGCGTGCGAACCAATGCGCTGGTATCCTGCCGCCCGGCCCCCAGCGCCTGCGCCGCAGCATAGAGCTGATCGACCAGCGCGGTGACCGGCATCGGCAGCCCTTGTGCGCCGCCTTCCGCCAGCGCGATCGCCAAATCCTTGCGCATCCAGTCGATCGCGAAGCCGAAATCGAATTCGCCCGCGGCCATGGTCGCCCAGCGGTTTTCCATCTGCCAGCTTTGCGCCGCGCCGCCGGAAACGGCAGCCAGCACCTTGGCCATGTCCAGCCCGGCCCCTTGGGCAAAGCGCACGGCTTCGGACAGGCCCGCCAGTGTGCCTGCGATACAGATCTGGTTGACGGCCTTGGTCGCCTGCCCGGCGCCGGCCGCGCCGACATGGACGATCCGCGCCGCATAGGCCTGCAACACCGGCTCGGCCCGCGCCATCGCTGCATCGGTGCCACCGCACATGATGGAAAGCTTGCCGTTTTCGGCCCCGGCCTGCCCGCCCGAAACCGGCGCGTCCAGCGCGAGCAATCCCGCATCAGTGGCGGCCTGTTCCACCCGCCGGGCGATGGCGGGGGACACCGTGGTATGATCGACGAACAGCGCGCCCGGTTCCATCGCCGCCAGCGCGCCGTCTGCGCCCAGCACCACTTGCGCCAGATCGTGGTCGTTGCCGACGCAGGTCAGCACCACCTGCTGCCCGCGCGCGGCATCGGCTGCGCTGCCAGCCACGGTGATCGACAGGCCTTCTGCCGCCAGCCGTTCCTGCAAGGCAGCGGCGCGGGCCGGGGTGCGGTTCCACACGGTGACCTGGTGGCCGTGGCGGGCGAGGTGGCCCGCCATCGGCGCGCCCATCACGCCAAGGCCAAGGAAGGCGATACGCTGCATGTCTGTCATCCGGATCAAGTGCCGCCATAATCCGCAGATGGCAATGATCGGGCGATGAATGGTGCTGCAATGCAGGGGCGCTTTGATCGGCGCGCACTTTTCGGTTACGGCCCATGGCCTATGACGCAAACAGCCACTCTGCCCGCAAAACTCGACATCGCCGATATCCGCGCCGCCGCCCGGCGGATCGAAGGTGCCGTGGTGCATACGCCCACGCTGCACAGCAAGACGCTGTCGCGGATTACCGGCGCCGAAGTTTGGCTGAAGTTCGAAAACCTGCAATTCACCGCGGCCTACAAGGAGCGCGGGGCGCTGAATGCGCTGCTGATGATGGACGAAGCGCAGCGGGCCAAGGGCGTGATCGCGGCCAGTGCGGGCAACCATTCGCAAGGGCTTTCGTATCACGGCACCCGGCTGGGCGTGCCGGTCACCATCGTGATGCCGCGCACCACCCCCACGGTGAAAGTGATGCAGACGCAAAGCGTGGGCGGCAAGGTGGTGCTGGAAGGCGAAACCTTCGACGAAGCCTATGCCCATGCGCGGCTGCTGGAAAAGGAACTGGGGCTGACTTTTGTCCACCCGTTCGATGAAGTGAACGTGGCGGCCGGGCAGGGGACCGTGGCGCTGGAACTGCTGGCAGACGCCCCCGATCTGGACGTGCTGGTGGTGCCGATCGGCGGCGGCGGACTGATTTCGGGCATGGCCACCGTGGCCAAGGCGCAGGATCACCCGGTGGAAGTGATCGGCGTGCAGGCGCGGCTGTTCCCCAGCGCGTTCAACCGGTTCAAGCATGAAGAACTGCCCTGCGGCGGCGATACGCTGGCCGAAGGGATCGCGGTGAAGGAACCGGGCGCATACACCAGCCAGATCATCGCGCAGGTGGTGGACGATATCGTGCTGGTCGACGAACCCGATCTGGAAGAAGCGGTTTCGCTGCTGTTGCAGATCGAAAAGACCGTGGTCGAAGG
>JBDLVD010000033.1:0-16220 GCA_039804965.1 Pseudomonadota bacterium | reverse complement strand
AACAGTCCCGGGCCGGTAAAGTCATGAAATCTGTTGCGCTGGCACGGCGATCCATTTCGCTGCCGGTCAAGACGGGGCGGGCGCAGGCACCTAGTCTTGCAGCCAATAACAGGCGGCCGGATCAGGCGTGCCAAGGCGGGAAGATGCGATGACGGGTGAACAGGCGCCTGCGGGCGATGCAATGCCGCGCGGTTATGAATTGCGGGTGCTGGTGCTGCTGGGTCTGGCCTATGGCTTTGCCTATTTTGACCGCATGTCGATGACATTCCTTTCGCCGTTCGTGCAGAAAGACCTGTCGCTCAACAACGAACAGATTGCCTGGCTCGGTTCCGGTCTGTCCCTGACGTGGGCGCTGGGGGCCTATTTCGTTGGTCGCTGGTCGGACAGGATCGGCCGCCGCAAGCCGTTCCTGCTGGCCGCGCTGGCGGTGTTTTCGCTGTGTTCGGTTCTGTCCGGCCTGTCGTGGAGCTTCGGCAGCCTGCTGGCCAGCCGGATCGTGATGGGTGCGGCCGAAGGGCCGTTCCTGCCGATCTGCCTTGCCATCATGGTTGCCGCCAGTGCCGAAAGCCGCAAGGGGCTGAACGCCGGGGTGGTGCAGAACGTGTTTGGCTCCATCATCGGCACCGCTTTAGCGCCGATCGTGCTGACCCGTTTGGCCCAGGCTTACGACTGGCGCACCGCCTTCCTGCTGGCGGGTGTGCCGGGGCTGTTGCTGGCGGCCACGATCTGGCGCTGGATCGCGGAACCGGAACAGGCCGCACCGGAAGAGCCGCGCAAACCGGCGACGCTGGCGGGCGAACTGCAGGCCATCGGTGATCTGCTGAAAGTGCGCAACGTGTGGCTGTGCGCGCTCGTTTCCATTTTCGCGGTCGGCTCGATCGTGGTCGGGTCGATCTTCATGCCGCTGTATCTTGCCGGGCCGCGCGGGTTTGATCCGATCACCTGGGGCAACATGATGGCTGTTACCGGCGTCTGTCCCGCGATCGGCGCTGTGCTGGCCGGGCTGCTGTCCGAACGGATCGGGCGCAAGCCGGCGTTGGTGATCTTCGCGCTGCTGATGGCGATTGCCCCGGCAGCGCTGCTGTGGCTGGACAGCGGGCCGGTGGGGCTGACCGCACTGATGTTCATCAGCTGGATGGGACTGGGCACCTTCCCGCTGTTCATGGGGGTGATCCCGGCGGAAACACTGGGCGCGGCGCGGGCTGCCAGCGGCATGGGGATCGTGGTGGCGATTGGCGAAATCTTTGGCGGCTTCGCGCTGCCGCCGGTGATCGGGCGGCTGGCCGACAGCTATTCGCTGGACATGGCGCTGTATTTGCAAATGGCGCTGGCGCTGCTTGCCGGGCTGGTGGCACTGCTGGTGCGCGAAACCAATCCGCGCGTGCTGGAACGGCGCGCGCCTGCTGCCGCCACGGCATGATCGCGGCATAAGGGATAGAAGGCAGATGTTGCACAAACGACAGGTCATCATCGTCGGCGCCGGGCCGGTTGGGTTCCTGACTGCGCTGGGCCTTGCGCGGCAAGGCGTGCAGGTAACGGTGCTGGACGCGGAAGAGGAAGTCGTGCGTTCCCCGCGCGCCGCGGTCTATTACCACACTACGCTGTCGGTGCTGGGCAAGCTGGGCATGCTCGACGATGCGGAAGCGATCGGCTTCCCCTCCACCGAATTCAACATGCGCTGGCTGGAAACCGGCGAAGTGATGAAAAGCGACATGCGCGAAACGCTGGAGCCGGGGCAGGAGATCGACCACAACCTGCACTTCGGGCAGCACATCCTGGCCGAACTGGTGATGCAGCACCTCGCGCGCCTGCCCAATACCGAAGTGTTGTGGAACCATACGGTCAAGGCATTGGCGCAAAGCGGCAACAAGGCGCGGCTGGCGGTCGATACCGACGATGGGGAAGTCTGGTTCGAAGCGGACTGGATCATTGGCACCGATGGCGCGCGGTCCACGGTGCGCAAGCTGCTGGGGGTGGAATTCGAAGGTTTCACCTGGCCTGACCGGTTCGTGGCCACAAACATCGATTATCCGTTTCTGGATTTCGGGTTCGCCAACGCCAATATGATCGTGGACCCAGTGAACTGGGCCGTGGTGGGCCGGCTGGGCCGCGAAAACCTGTTCCGGTTGACCTATGGCGAAGATGCCGATCTGCCGGAAAGCACCATTCTGGAACGGCTGCCCGAACGGTTCGCCGCGATCCTGCCCGATCCTTCGGTGCCATACCGGCTGGACAATTTCAGCCCGTACCGCGTGCATCAGCGTTCCGCCACGACATACCGGGTGGACCGGTTCCTGCTGGCGGGCGATGCTGCCCATGCCTGCAACCCGTGCGGCGGGCTGGGGCTGACCGGCGGGGTGCTGGATGCCGATGCCCTGTCCGACGTGCTGGGCGCGGTTATCGCCGGGCGAGCCAGCGCCGACGTGCTGGATTTCTATTCCGCCGAACGGCGCCGCGTGTTCCTTGAAGTGGCAAGCCCGCTGTCGACCAATTTCAAGCGCCTGCTTTCGGAAAGCGACCCTGCGCGCCGCGCGCAGGACAAGGCTGAAATGTTCGCCCACGGGGCCAAGGGCGGCGCGGAAGTGCGTGCCTCCAGCCTGGCGGAACTGATGAAGGGCAAGGGGATGCCGGTATGACCGGGTGGGCTTACAGCACCGAAGGGTTCGATCGCATCGTGACATGCGTGGAAGGTGTCGACACCGTCACCTATGCCATCGGGCAGGGCGCGCCGCTGGTCTATTTCCACGGCGGCGGCACCTTCCACGGGTTTGAATGGGTGCGCGAATTGGCCGGGCAATTCCGCGTCTATTGCCCCTATCACCCTAATTTCGGCGAAAGCCAGGATGCCGATTTCACCGGCATCGGCGATTATGTGAGCCATTACGAATTGCTGTTCCCGGCGCTGGGGCTGGAAACATTCCATCTGTGCGGCGCGTCAATGGGCGGGCATCTTGCTGCCCGTTATGCCGGGGCCAACCCGGACGATATCGACAAGCTGGTGTTGGTATCGCCCGCCGGGCTGACATCGCAGCACGCGTCGATGCCCGATTTCAGCCAGATCGCGCCGCAGGATATCGCTGCGATGTTCGTCGCTGATCCGCAGTGGGTGGCGCCGTTCTGGCCAGCAAATCCGTCGCCTGAATGGGCGGCGATGCGCGCGCGTGAAAGCGCCGCTGCCTTCCGCAGCCGGGAAGACCTGTCGGTTACCGATGGGCTGATCCGGTCAGCGCTGAAAGGCTTCGATCGCCCGGCCATGCTGCTGTGGGGCGAAGCCGATCAGATCGTGCCGCTGGGCTATGCCAAGGACTGGCAGCAGGCGCTGCCCCATGCGGAACTGACGGTGATCCCCGGCGGATCGCACCTGTTGCTGGATGAATTCCCGTCGGCTGTCGGCGCGTTGCGGGATTTCCTGCTGAAGTGATCCTTACCGGCCCGGTTCGATCCGCCGGGCGCGGTTGAAGGTGAGCGCGGACAGGATCGCTGGCACGGCCATCGTGGCGCAGACCGCGCCCACGGCCATGCCGCCTTCGAGCAGCCAGCCGCCCACCATCGGCCCGAAGATCGATCCCACGCGCCCTGCGGTGGTGGCAAAGCCAAGGCCCGTGGCGCGCAATTGCGGCGGGAAGGCATAGGCGATCGTCAGCCAGTTGGCCGATGCCGAACCGAACAGCGCCGCGCCGATCAGCGGAGCCAGCACCAGCAAGGCGGCACGGTCACCGGTAAACTGGCCGAACAGCGCGATCAGCGCGGCCAGCGCCAGCATGGTGAACCACATCATCCGTTTCACGCCGATCCTGCCGCACAGGTATCCGGCGGTCAGCCCGCCCGCGATCCCGCCATAGGATACCCATGCGGAATAGCGTGCGCCCAATTCGTCCGCACCGCCCGCCTGCGCCACCAGCGGTGGGCCCCAGTTGATGATGAAATACCACGCGAACATGTTCAGCGCGTGGGCGATGAACAGGGTGGCGAAAGTGGTGCGGTGTTCGGCCTGCAGCAGATCGTTGAACGCCGTTTTGCCCGCGCCCGCAGGCTTGGGCGGCAAGGCGGTAATCTGCGCTACATTCATGCGCCGCAGCACGCGGTTGGTGGTTTCCAGCGCGCCGCGTGGCTGGCGGGCCAGCAGGAAATCGAGCGATTCCGGCAACCATGCATAGGCAATCGGGAACAGCAGCGCCGACAGCCCTGACCCGACCCAGAAAATCCCGCGCCAGCCATAGGAACCCAGCACCGCCACGGCCACCATCGCGCCCAGAATGGTGCCGACGGGATAGGCGGCGGCAACCGTGCTGGCGGCCAGTTCGCGGCTTTTCCAGCTGGCATATTCCATTGCCAGCGTGCCGGCGGTGCTGGTCATCCCGCCAATGCCTACGCCGGTAACCAACCGGCCCAGCGCCATCACGGCAAAGCCGGTGGAACTGGCGGAAATGGCCATCCCCGCGCTCATGAACAGCAGGCAGATCAGGATTGCCGGACGGCGGCCGAACTGGTCGGCCACGGGCGAAACGCCCAGCGCGCCTGCGGCCATGCCGATCAGGTTCATCGCCAGCAGCGTGCCCAGTGCCCCTGCGCCCATGCCCCATTCACGCGTCAACGCGGATCCGGCCTGCGCCAGCGCAAGGATGTCATACCCGTCGATCATGTTGATCAGCACGCACAGCACCACCACGCCATATTGCTGAATGGTCATGCGCCGGGCGCGCAATGCTGCGCGCGGATCGGTGCCAAGGTCTGGCGTTTCGCTGGCTACCAAGACTGTTCTCTCCCCCGGTGGCTATGCTGCCGCCTGTATGCCAAGCTATGCAAGGCATGAAGGTCCGTCAAACGGACCAGCGAAGGAGGGGTTGGCTGTGAGCGAAGCGGCACACGACGTGCAGACCACGATGAACTACGTCGTGCGCGGGGAAAAGGCGACGTTTTACGCCGGGGATCGCGATCGCAGTTACTGGCCGCAGGATCCGCATCCGGTGACGATTCACGACATGCGCCCGATCTCAGGTGAGCTGGCGTTCGACCGCAACGGCTTCGTGCTGGTTGACCAGCCTTCCGGCACGGCCGACTATACCGACGCGGCCCAGCTGGATGCCTATTGCCGCGCGACGGAGGCGCTTGTGGGGCAGCTGACCGGGGCGGACAAGGTCATCAGCTTCGGCGCGATCGTGCGCACCAGCGCCAGCGGCACCCACGGCCACCATCAGCCTGCCCACGGCGCCCATGTCGATTACGGCGCGCGCACCGTGGCTGATTTCACGCGGCAGCTTCTGGGCGAGGAGGAGGCCGAGCAGCGGCTGGCCGGCCGCCATATGCTGTTGAATGTCTGGCGCCCGATCGTGCCGGTCGAAAGCGCGCCGTTCGCCCTGTGCGATGCCAGCACCGTGCGGCGCGAAGATCTGTTCGACAGTGAAGTTGTCGGCGGGCTGGGCGGGCTGCCGTTTTCGTTGTGGGGCTTCAACCTGGCATATCGGCCCGATCACAAGTGGTATTGGGCGCCCGCGATGCAGCCGGAAGAGGCGCTGGTGTTCAAGCTGTGGGACAGCGATCCGGACAAGGTCCAGTTCACCGCCCACAGCGCTTTTGAAGACACGACCGCGCCTGCCGATGCCGCGCCCCGGCAGAGCATCGAACTCAGGACGATAGCGTTCATGTAACGCGCGTTACGCTTCCACCGGGCTGGCGGTTTCCAGCCCTTTGACGAACATCAGCCGCGCCAGCCTCGTGGCCGGATCGCTGGCCATGGCGCGGGTGCCGGCGATGGCTGCTTTCAGTTCTGCACCGCCGCCGTTGGCGTGGAACACGAAACGCTTGTACGCCGTGGCCTGCGGGCTGGTCTTTTCCAGATAAGTCTGGCGGCGGTCCTGCGCCCAGCGGTCCAGCAAGGCCGGGTCCGCTCCGTCCAGCGCCACGGCGGCCAGCGTGGGCCACAAGGCGAACGCATCGAACAGCCCCGTGGTCAGCCCGAACCCGCCGGTGGGGTTGGTCACGTGCGCGGCATCGCCCGCCAATACCACCCGGCCGTGGCGGAAACTAGCGGCGCACCGCTGGTGCATCCTGTAAGGCGCGGCGCGGCTCAGCCGGTAATCGCCTTTTCCGGGCAGCAGGTGGTGATAGGCGGCGGGGATGCGTTGCAGCAGGCTGTCTTCGGGCAGGCTGGCGTCTTCCATGAAAGTGCAGCGCCACAGCCCGTCGCGGCTGATTTTCACGATCACCGCGCCCCACTGGTCATCCACCACCATTGTCGTCTGCGCGTAACCGGCGCTTTCGAAATCGTGGAACACGTTGGTGGCAACGAACCGTTCGGGCCATGTGAACCCATCGAACGCCAGGCCCAGTTGCTGGCGCACCGTGCTGCTGGCCCCATCTGCGCCCACGACCCATCCAGCCCGCAACACCTGCGGCCCGTCTGCCGTCATCACGTGCAGCGTAACCCCTGTTGCATCCTGTTCCAGCCGATCGACTTTCGTGCCGAACCGCACTTCTGCGTTGTCCAGCAGGTCCAGCCGATCATGGGCGATCAGGGCCAGCTGATCCTGCCCCAGATGGATGTTGTAGGGGAAGCGGGTGTGATCGCGCAGAACGGTCAGGTCGTAATCGATCTGTTCGCCCGTGCGGCGGATCAGCCACTGGTAGCCGTTCTTGGGAAAACCGCGCTGTTCCGCTTCTTCGCGGATGCCCAGCCGGTCCAGCCCTTCCAGCGTGGACCAGTGGTATACGGCGGCGCGCGGGCTGTCGCTCACCGCATCGGCAGCTTCCAGCACCAGCACGCTGCACCCGGCCTGCGCCAGCCCCAGCGCAGTGATGAAGCCGGTCGGCCCGCCGCCGACCACGATCACGTCATGCATTGTGTTCTCCCACCCCGTAGCATGACGAGGATTCGCGCGCTGCCAAGCCCCATTCGCCCTTGTTCAAGCCCGCGCCGAGGGCGCTGCTAGGTTCTGCCGCAGATAGAGGAGACTGGCTTGGCGCCGACCGAAATGACTGATCTGGCCGAACTCGATATGCATCTGGACGCGCGCGGCGGGCAATATCACCTGCGCGGGCGGTACGATCCCCTCTTTGCCAAGGTGGCCGAAGCCTTTGCCGAAAACTTCCGCGTGGAAGAAGAACTGGGCGCTGGTTGCTCGGTCGTGATCGACGGGCAGACCGTGGTCGATCTGTGGGGCGGCTGGGCCGATGCCGACCGGACGCAGGAATGGGACGAACATTCCACCGTCTGCATGATGAGCGTGGCCAAGGGTGTCACCGGCATCTGTTTCAACATGGCGATCGATCGCGGTTTGATCGACGCCGACCAGCGGATTGCGCACTACTGGCCGGAATTCGCGCAGAACGGGAAGCAGGACATCACCGTGCGGATGGTGCTGGACCACATGGCCGCCATTCCTGTGCTGACCACGGACACGATGTATCCGGGCGGGTTCTTCGATTACCCGGCTTACATCCGCGCGCTGGAAGTGCAGGAGCCGCTGTGGCAGCCGGGCACCCGCGCTGCCTATCACGTGCATAATCAGGGCTTCCTGCTGGGCGAGATCCTGCGCCGGGTGACCGGGCAGACGGTCGGCCCGTTCCTGAAGGAAAACGTCACCTCCCCACTCCATGCCGAATATTACATCGGCGGGATGGACGAACAGCAGCAGGCCCACGTGGCCGAAGTGCTGCCCAACACGGGCGCGCGGCTGTTCGCAGCCAAGGACACTGCCCTACCTGAAAAGCCGACCACGCCGGAAGGGTGGCAGGATGGTGTCGTGCTGCGCAAGTTCGCTTTCCTGCAGAACCCGGCCGAACCGTGGCACACCACGATGAACAGCCCGGTGTGGCGTACCTGCGAAATTGCCAGCGGTTCCGGCCACGGCAACGCTCGCGGCGTGGCGCGCATCTATGGCGCGACGGTGGGCGTGGTGGATGGCATCAGCCTGATGTCCAAAGGCCAGCTGGAAGCGATGATCGCGGAACAGCACAACCAGATCGAACTGTTGCAGGAACGCCCGTATCATCAGGCCAACGGCGTGCTGCTGAACACGCCGGCGGCGGTGTTCATGGGGCCGAACATGCGCAGCTTCGGCCACCACGGCCTTGGCGGATCGATCGGCTTTGGCGATCCCGATGCGAAGCTGGGTTTTTCCTATTGCTGCAACCAGATGCACGCTGTGGGCGATAACGGCCCGCGCGCCCGGCGGCTGATCGATGCCGTCTATTCTGTTCTTTGAGGATCAAGCGACATGAGTGACAAGAAACCCGCCCCCGAAATGACTGGTGCGGAAATGTTCGACCGGGGCATGGGCATCCGCCGCAAGGTGCTGGGCGATGCCTATGTCGATCGCGCGCTGGCGAAATCGAACGCGTTCAACGATCCGCTGCAGGAACTCGTCACCACCTATTGCTGGGGCTGGAACTGGGGCCGCGAAGGGCTTCCCTTGCGCGATCGCAGCCTGATCAACATCGCGATGATCGCCATCCTCAACCGCAGCCACGAACTGAAGATCCACATCCGCGGCGCGCTGAACAACGGCCTCAGCCGCGAGGAAATCCGCGAAGTGCTGCTGCAGGTCGGCATTTATGGCGGCATTCCTGCCGCGGTCGACAGCTTCCGGCTGGCGAACGAAGCCTTTGCCGAACTGGATGCCGAAGCGGCAGCCGAAGGAAGCGCGGCATGAAGTATGAAAAGCGCGCCCGGATCGAAGCAGAATGCGCCAAGCTGCCGCTGCTGTTCGCCAAATATGCGGACAATGGCGATCACGAAGGCATGGCATCGCTGTTCACGGCCGATTGCATTTTCGCCCGCCCGTTCCAGCCGGATTACCCGTTTCACGGGCGTGATCGGGTGCAGGCGATCTTCCGCGATCGCCCGCCGATCCTGGTGCGCCACATCGTCACCAACGTGCTGGTGGAAGTGATTTCGGAAACAGAGGCTAAAGGCACCAATTACCTCGCCATGCTGTCCAGCCACAAATCGGTGGAAGCGCCGCAGGAAGCCGGCGGCCTCTATGTCGGTGGCTTCGAAGACCATTACGTGAAGACGCCTGACGGGTGGCAGTTTGCCAGCCGTTATGGCCAGGTGGCGCTGTTCCAGGGTGGCGCCATGCCCCAGATCCCCGCGCCGAGCGATGAAGCAAGAGGTGTCAAATGACTGTGATTGCCGCCAATGCCAACGAACAGTTGGTGCTCGATTTCTTCGACGTGCTGTCGTCGGGCGATCTCGAGAAGCTGCGCGCGTTCTACCACGATGGATCGGTGTGGGAACCCAAGGTGAAGGACATCGCCGGTGCCGGGAAGCACGTGGGGATGGACATCATCGACAAGTTCCTCGCCCCGGTGCGCGGGATGTTCAACCCGGGCGATCCCAAGGTCCACGTGCACAAGATCTTCTCTGCCGGGCCGATGGTCTGCGTGGAAAGCAATTCCACCGGCGGGCTGCCCGACGGCAAGGTCTATGACAACGACTATTGCTGGGTGTTCAAGGTTTCGAACGGCAAGGTCGATGAAATGCGCGAATACATGGACAGCCATTACACCGCCAAACTGTTCGGAATGGAATAACTTGCACCGATCTTTGGCCCATATCGGCCTGCAAACGGCAGGCTTCTGCGCTTCCGGTGCTCACGGCCAAAATGGCCGCTGCGCGCCGGTTCTCGAAGCCCGCCATTTTCGGCTCGATCTGGACCAAACCTCGGTACAAGTCGCGGGAGGGAAACAGCATGCGTTTTGACGGACAGCCGGTCCTCATCAGCGGCGCCGGGCGGGGCCTTGGTGAAGGCATCGCCCACCGGCTGGCGGCCGAAGGGGCCATTGTCGGCATTGTCGATATCAACGGCGAAACCGCCTTGCAGGTGGCCAATGCCATTCTCGCTGCCGGCGGCCAGGCGTTCAGCTATGGCGCGGATTGCGGCAGCCGCGCGGCCTTCATGGAAGTGGCGGCGGATTTCGCTGCCGATGCAGGGCCGTTGCGGGCGGTGATCAACAACGCCTCGGTGCTGGTTTACGAACCGATCGAAGCGGTGACCGAGGATACGCTGGACCGGATGCTGTCCGCCGGGTTGAAGTCGGTCTTCTGGGGCGTGCAGGCCTTCCTTGCCCACCGCGATGAAAGCCAGCCGGGCACGATCATCAATTACAGCAGCCCCGTCGCCTATCGCGGGCGGCCCAACACCGGCGCCTATACCACGATCAAGGCCGGCATTGCGGGGCTGACCAAGGTGCTGGCGGGCGAACTTGGCCCGCGCGGAGTGCGCGTCAACGCCATCGCGCCGGGTTCCGTGCCGACACCGGCGACGCAGGGCTTTGTATCGGCTGAACAATACGAACAGCGGGCCAAGGGCATCCCCCTGCGCCGCAACGGCACCCCGCAGGATGTCGCCAGCGCGGTCGCCTTCCTGCTGTCGGACGAAGCGAGCTTCATCAACGGCGCGATGCTGGCCATCGACGGCGGCATCATCGCGGCAGGATAGAAATAATGACCAAGATCTGGACCGAACGCCTGAATACCTTACGCGACGTGATTCACGCCGATATCGCCCGCGGCGACTATTTCGGCGCGGTGCTGACCGTGGGGCGCGGCGGTGTCACCGTATTCGAAGAAGCGCTTGGCGCCGCCGATGGTGCTGGCGCAAGGCCGCTGAAGAAGGACGATGTCTTTTCGCTCTTCTCGGTCACCAAGGCTTTCACCAATGTGCTGATCCTGAAGGCGATCGAGGAAGGCCGTTTCGCCCTGACCACCAAGGTGCGTGACGTGCTGCCCGAATTCACCGGTGCACCGCGCGATGAAGCAACCTTCTTCCATCTGCTGACCCACACCGCCGGGATGCCGGGCGTGTGGACCCCGCAGCCGGGGATGTATCTGGACCGCTTGCAGGAACTCTACGACGCGTCGATTGCCCATGTGCATGGCGTGGCGCAGCCGGGGGATCGGTGCGATTACTCGCCGCTGGTCAATCACGTGCTGATGGGCATGGCGCTGGTCCGTACGGACCCGAAGGGCCGCAATTACCAGACCCTGCTGCACGAAGACCTGTTCGCCCCACTGGGCATGAACAGCACCAGCATGGGCCTGCGTGCCGATCTGAAGCCGCGCCATGTGGCGCCCGACATGCGCGGCACGGTGCCGATCAAGCATTTGAGCCGCAATATCGAAGGCGATCACGCGCTGTTCGAAGATCCGGCAGTGGAAGCGCCCCATGTCGGCTGCGCTGCGACGTGCGAAGATCTGTGGCGCTTTGCCGACATGCTGCGCGGGGAAGGCGAACTGAACGGCACCCGCATCCTTTCGCCCGCGATGGTGCGGCTGGCGCGCAAGGCCCACACCGGCCTGCTGCCGAACGAACTTTACAAGGGCGTTGCCCTGCGCGCCGGGTGGGAAGTGCCGCCGGCCAATCAGGGCCTTGGTTTTCAGGTGCGCGGGACCGGGGTGTTCCATCACCTGTTCGGCAGCCTCGCCAGCGCGGAAACCTTCGGCAACTACGGCGCGGGTTCCACGCTGTTCTGGGTCGACCCGGAAAAGGACGTCAGCTTCGCGCTGCTGTCCGCCGGGGTGATGACCCAGGCCGCCAATATCGAACGGTGCCAGAAGGTTTCCGACCTCGTCCATTCAGCGATGCTTTAAGGAATACCGAACGTGGCAGACGCAGACATCATCGCCATCGGTTCCGGCCACAACGGCCTTGTCGCTGCCGCCTATCTGGCGGTGGCGGGCAAGAAGGTGCTGGTGCTGGAACGCAACCCCTGGTTCGGCGGCGGGGTGGTCACGCGCGAACTGACCCAGCCCGGCTTCCGGCATGACCAGCATTCGATGAGCCACATCTTCATTCAGGGTAACCCCCTGTTGCAGAACGATGATCTGGGGCTGAAGCGCAAGTATGGCCTGAAATACGTCTTCCCTGACGTGCCGATGATGAGCGTGTGGCAGGATGGCAGCGTGTTGCCGCTGCACCGCGATCCCAACACCTCTGCCGCCGCCATCGCGAAGTTCTCGAAGAAGGATGCCGATACCTTCCTCGAACTGTCGCGGCAGGCGGCGCAGTGGCTGCCGATGATTCAGGCGGGCCTCTATTCGCCGCCGATGCCGGTCGGCGCGCAGACGGCGATGATGGACCAGAGCCTTGAAGGCCGCGAGATCATGCGGACCATGGGCGTGTCCACTTTCGACCTGATGGAAGAGCTTTTCGAACACGAAAAGGTGCAGGCCCACTTTGCCCGCGTGGCCGGTGAAAACCTCGTCAGCCCGGACGAAAAATCCACCGGCATCGGCGCCTACGTGTTCCTCGGCTTCCTTGAAAAATACGGCTTCGGCGTGCCAGTCGGCGGTTCCGGCAGCCTGACCAATGCCCTGATCGCCTGCATCGAGGATCACGGCGGCGCGGTGCGCGCCAATTGCGTGGTGCGCGAAGTGGTGAACGAAGGCGGGCGGGCAACCGGCGTCGTGCTCGACAATGGCGAGCGGTTGACGGCGAAGGAGGGGATCATCGGCGCGATCCATCCGCATCACCTGCCTGACATGGTGCCGGGGCTGGATGCCGGCGTGGCCCACCGCGCAAAGCGCACCCATGTGACCCCGGCGGCTTGCTTCACCGTCCATGCCGCGCTCGATGCGCCGATGCAGTTCAAGGCGAAGATGCCCGATGGCAGTCCGCTGTCGGCGGTGATGTATGAACTGATGCCCGACAGCTATGTCGGCCTGCGCCGCGCGTTCGATGAACTGCGCTATGGCAAGTTTGCCGATACTCCATTGGTCGGCGTGGGCCAGCTGACCCAGCACGATCCCAGCCGTGCGCCGGAAGGCAAGGCGATCTTCCATGCCTGGGACTATGTGCCGTATGTCCACCCGGAAGGACGCAACTGGGACGAAGCGAAGAACGAATTCGCCGACAAGATGATCGCCCAGATGGCGCATTACATCGACAACGTGCCCGACGTGGTGCTCGGCTATCACGCCGACAGCCCGGTGGACATGGAACGCACCAGCCCCAGCTTCCACCGGGGCGATCTGCACGGCATTGCCACTCCGCCCTACCAATCCGGATCGCATCGGCCGACGCCGGAACTCGGCCAGTACCGGGTGCCGGGGGTCGATGGCCTCTATCTGGTCGGGCCGTTCCAGCATCCCGGCGGCGGCGTGTTCGGCGCTGGCCGCGCCACGGCGATGGTGATGGCCGAAGACATGAACATCGATTTCGACGGGATCCGCGCGGCATGAAGATCTACGCCTCCGACAAATCGGAACTGATGCAGGTCAGCGCGATCGAGCGGAAGGGCGATGATCTGGTGCTGAAAGGCAAGGTCTTCGGCACCATGCCGATGAGCGCAACGCTGACCCCGGAACAGGCCCGCGCGGCGTTGAAGCTGCTCAGCCCGAAGCTGGTGCTGTTCCTGCTGACGCTGCCGTTCCGCAAGGGGAAGAAGTGATGCGCCTGCAAGACAAGTCCATCGTTGTCACCGGTGCTGCCGGGGCCATCGGCTTCGCCACTTGCGAAGTGCTGGCCCGCGAAGGGGCAGAACTGCTGCTGGTCGATATCAACCGCGAGCGGCTGGAAGCGTGCACCGCCCGGCTGGTGGCACAGGGCCATCGCGCCATTGCCCACCATGCCGATTGCGCGGATCAGGCGGCGGTCGAAGGCTATGTCAGCGCAGCCATGGCAGCCTTTGGCAAGATCGACGGCTTCTTCAACAATGCCGGGATCGAAGGGGCGCTGGCCCCGACCCACGAATACGACGTCGACATGTTCGACAAGATCATCCGGGTGAACCTGCGTTCGATGTTCCTCGGCCTGCGCTTCGTACTGCCGCACATGGTGGCCGCCGGGCGCGGCGCGGTGGTAAACACCGCCTCGATCGGTTCGGAACGCGGCCTTGCCGGGGCCTGCGCCTATAACGCTGCCAAGCACGGCGCGGTCGGCCTTACCCGCACCGCCGCCAGCGAAGTGGGGCAGAAGGGCGTGCGCGTGAACTGCGTGATGCCCGGCGTGATCGAAACGCCGCTGCTGGTGGGCATGCTGGAACAGATGTTCGACAGCGTGCAGGCCGGGATGGACAAGCTCGGCCAGGTCGCCACCCTTAACCGCGTGGGCCAGCCGGTGGAAATCGGCAACGTCGTCAGCTTCCTGCTTTCCGACGAGGCAAGCTACGTCAACGGCGCGAAGTGGGAAATCGACGGCGGCGCATTGGCGACGATCCGCAACGACGTCTGAGGCCTATCCCCGCCCGCCGATGCGGTAATTGCGCGGGCTGGTTTCGAACCGGCGGCGGAACGCGCGGCAGAAGCTGGAGAGGTCGTTGAAGCCTGCGTCATAGGCGACTTCGGTGACGGTGACCTGCAAGCCTTCGCGTTCCAGCCTGCGGGCGGCCAGTTCCAGCCGCCGGTCCTGAATGAAGGCGCGCGGGGTGGTGCCCATTTCGGCAAACAGCATCTGCACGTAACGGGCCGAAACCCCCATCCGGCGCGCCAGCCGGTGAACGTCCAGATCAGGGTCGGTCAGGTCCAGTTCCACCGCATCGAACAGCGCGCGGCGGCGTTCTTCACGCCGGTTCGCCTCCGCCTTGGGGCGGGTGCTGGCATAGGCCATGTCGAGCAACGGCCAGATCGCTTCGCCCAGCGATTCGGCCCATTCGCCTTCTTCGTCGCGTTCCAGTTCGGCCCATGCCTGCCGCAGGAAATTGGAAAACAACGCGCCCGGTCCGCGAACGCCGGAAACCGGAATACCGACCTGGCTTTTCAGATGCGGCATCCGTTCTTCCACCCGTGCCAGCGGCAGGCGCAGCACGATCGCCTGCGTGGGTTCGGTAAAGCTGACCCACAACGGCAGCGACGGATCGTACAGCAGGAAGTCGCCTTCCTCCAGCACGGCAGTGCGGCCGCCGGTGTGGTTGGTGGACCGGCCCTTGTGCTGCAGCTGGATGGTCAGCACGCCAGCATCGATTTCGGCATCGCGGAACACCCGCGCCGGGCTGGAACAGGGCGACAGGATTTCGCATTCGCGCAAGCGGCGGCGATAGATGCGCGCGTCGAACGGGCCGTCGCCCAGCGCTTCCACGCGCACGGGGGTAATCATGCGGCTGGCGACATCGTTCCAGAAGGGCAGCCGGTCGGCCGCCGCTATGCCAGCGGTGCTCAATTCTTCCAGCAGTGCCATCGCACGTCTCTCCACAGATGCCTCTGCCGGGCGATCCTTGCGCGGGAGGTATGCGCTTTGTGGCGTGAATGGCAAGAGTGGCGATTGGACTAAGTCAATTAACTCACCCGCCACGCTGCCTGTCAGGCAGGGCGTTCGGGATCCAGCCCGGCATCGGCCTCCACCACTTTGGCGATGGCGGTGAAATCGGCTGCGTCGCCATAGGTTTGCAGCACCCGTTCCAGATGCGATTCCACGATTCGGCCTAGCGGCAACGGCACGTCCATCGCTGCCGCTTCGTCCATCAGCAGCCGCGTGTCCTTGAGGCTGAGCGCGGCGGCGAAGCCGAAATCGAAAGTGCGCGGCAGCACCGATTTTGGCCACTTGTCACGCGTGGCGGAATTGATCCCGGTCGACTGGTTCAGCACTTCGATCATCCGTGCCGGGTCCAGCCCGGCCTTGATGCCGAAAGCCATGCCTTCCGCGGTCACATCGATCGCCACGGCGCCCAGCAGGTTGTTGACCAGCTTCATTGCCTGCCCGGCACCGGGTGTGTCGCCCATGTGGATCGGCTTGCCGAAACGGGCCAGCAGCGGTTCCAGTTCGCCATAGAGGGCAGACGGGCCGCCCACCATCAGCGACAGGGTGCCGTCCTGCGCGCGGGCGATGCCGCCCGAAACCGGTGCATCGAAACTGGCGATGCTGCGCGGTTCCAGCGCGCTTGCCAGATCTTTCGCCAGAGCCGGGCCGGATGTGGATAGATCGCAGATGATGCGCGGGGTGCCGCCGGCGGCAATGGCAGCCACCGCATCGCGCACGATCGCAGGCGTCGGCAGGCTGGTGAAGACGATGCTGCACTGCGCCCCCAATTGCTCCGCCGAATGGCCCGGTTCAGCGCCTTGCGCCACCAGCGCGGCCACGGCATCGGCGTTGATGTCATGCACCAGCAGCCGGTCGACATGGCCCATCAGGCGCGCCGCCATGCCCGCGCCCATGCGGCCAAGCCCAAGGAAACCGACAGTAATCATGTTCTCTCCGAAATCGGGGTGTGGGGGGGCAGGTCCACCCGTGCGATGCCGTTGTGCTGCACGAAGCAGTCCAGCACCAGCGGATCATGCCCCGGTA
>JBDLVD010000032.1:0-16323 GCA_039804965.1 Pseudomonadota bacterium | reverse complement strand
TTACATGGATGCAAAGCGCCGTGCCCGACACGGACAGTCGGGCGATGCTGTTCGATCTCGATCAGTCGATCCAGGCGCTGTCCGTGGGCCGGGCCACCAACGATGCAGACGTGGACCGACTGATCCAGATCTACCACAACCTGCTGCGCAAATGGGCGGTGGTATGATGCTGATGCGGTCAACCGTTCCGCACGATCCGTATCAGCGTGTCGCCCAAGGCCACCACGATCAGCGAAGCGGCGAACAGCGGCAGCAACAACGCCAACACGGCCACCACCAGCCATAGTCCGGCCCCCGTGCGAACTGGCACGCGTTCCGGGGCGCCAAGCGTGCCTTGCGGGCGGCGCTTCAGCCACATCACCGTCCCCGCGATGGAAACGAACAACAGCGCCAGCGCAGTTGCCACGCCGATCAACTGGTTGGCCAAGCCGAACAACTGCCCTTCGTGCCAGCTGATGCCATAATTCACGATCCGGTCGATCGGATGCTTGTCGGCAAAGGTGCTGCGCGACAGTTGTGCGCCTGTTGCGGGATCGAAAGTGATGCTGTCGTCCAGCGTGCGGTTCTGCGCTTCGGACTTCACTGTCCACACGGCACTTGTCGGCGGACCGAACTTCTGCGGTGCATGGGGCGGCAACACCAGCACCGGGAAGGCCATGTGCCGGGCCTGCGCCAACCCGACAAAGTGCGAAAGGGGCAACCCTGCCGGACCGGAAGGAATTGCTGCCGAAACGGCCATCGCGGTGTGCATGTGCCGATGTGCAGCATGGGGATCACTCGTGCCGACCTTCCATTCCTGCGGCCCCTGCAGCAGGCCCAGCTCGGCGCGAACAGCCTTGAAAGCGCTGCCCCAGATGCCCGCCCACGGCAGTCCGCTGGCCAGCAGCACCAACACGAAGGCGGCACTCCACAGGCCCACGCTGCGGTGCAGATCCTTCCACCTTGGCCGCCCGTTCAGCCGCAAGCGGGGCCAGACATGGCCCGCCATGCGCCCGGTGCCGCGTGGCCACCACAAATACAGACCGGTCACGATCATCACGATCGTCCAACTGGCGGCCAGCTCCACCAGCCAATCCCCCACCGCGCCCAGCATCAGCGATCCGTGGAAACGGGCGATGGTGGCGGCAAGCCGCGTTTCGGGATCCAGCGCACCCAGCGCCTTGCCTTGCGGGCTGACGAAAACTTCACGGGTAGAGCCATCGCCCAGCCCCACCTGCACCATCGCCGCATCCCCGCTGGCGCGGGGCAGGCGGTAATGGTTGAAGCGCGCACCGGGAAAAGCTGCCATCGCTGCCCGCACCTGCAGGTCAGCCGATACCGCGCCGGCCACCGGCAGGTGCAGCCATGCGCGTTCTTCCCAACGGTCGATCTGCGGCTTGAACAGATAGATTGCCCCAGTCACCGACAGGGCGAGGATGAACGGCAGCACGAACAGCCCGGCATAGAAATGCCAGCGCCACATGCGGCGATAGAGCGCGGTATCGGTCATGGTCTTGCTTTCAGAACCGGGCGCGCAGGCCGGCCATTACGGCGCGGCGTTCCACCGGGTAATAGATGATGGACGCGGGCGTGGCGCTGATTGCGGCGCTGATATCGCCCACCGCCTTCTTCCCCGCCAGATTGCGCGCATCCACGAACAGATCGACATTGCCCGCCAGTTGCGCCCCGGCGGTCAGGCCCAGCAGGGCATATCCGGCGGTGCGGGCAGTGTTGCGGTAATCGGCAAAGGCCCCTTGCGGCTGCCATTCGACCGTGGGCGCAACATGCAGCGCATCGGTGCCCAGCCGCAGTTCGCTGCGGAACACATGGCGCGGCACCACTGGCAGGCGATTGTCGCCATACTGCACATCGCCCACGAAGCGGAAATCGCTGAACTGGTAGGTCTGGCGCAGGCGCAGGCGTGGCGTCAGCTGCAGGCTGACAGCGGCTTCCACCCCCTGATGGCGGGTCTTGCCCGCGTTGAAGGTGCTGGCCGGGATATCCGCCGCCACTGTATATTGCAGCAGTTCGCCATCCAGATCGGCGCGATAGAGCGATACGTCCCAGCTGGCTGCGCCCGCATGGCCGCGCGTGCCCAGTTCCGCCGTCCACGCCGTCTGCGCCCGCACCGGAACGAAGGCACTGACTTGCGCCAGTTCGATGAAGCCCGGAAACTCCGCAGAGCGCGAGTAATTGGCATAGACCTGCATCGCTTCCGCCGGTTGGTACAGCACCCCGAATTTGGGCGAAAAGGCACTGAAATCGGCCCGCGCGGTCACGTCAGCCGGTCCACCGCTGAACGTCTGGTTCTGGCGGCGGGTGCCATCGGAATAGATGCCCCCAGCGATCAGGGTCAGTCGCTCCGCCGGATGCCAGCGCAATTCGGCATAGGCATTGGCCGTGTGCGCGCGCTGGTCCGCGGCGAAAGTCGGCGTGCCCCGGCGCCCGCCGACATTAACGAAGCGGCGGGAATCGACCGTGCCGAAGCGCGCCTCCCCGCCCAGCGTCAATTCCACTGGCCCGCGCGCCCAGTTGAAGCGGATGAAAGTGCCGTGGTCTTGCGAATCCTGATCAATCACCTGGTAGATCGGGTGGAACAGGTTCTTGCGGTTGTAGAACAGGCCGAGGTCCAGCTTCGCCGTGCCGAAATCAATCGTGGTTCGATTCTGCAAGCGTAGCGAATCGATGTCCCGCGCCTGATCGCCATTGGCATTTCCGGTTTCCGGCGCCGCCATCACCGTCGCCAGCGCCAGCGCGCCGGGCAACTGCTGGCGGATGCTGTTGCCGCTGGCATAGAACCGTGCGCGCACCATGTCGGTCACATCCAGCCCGAGATTGCCATGGAACCGAAGCGAATGGCGTTTGGCGTGTTGCCGGTCTCCGTCCGACGTGTCCGCGCTGATCGCGGCCCAGTAATCGCTGCCGCTCGTCCCACCGCCTACCGAACCCAGCAGGCGCAGACTGTCGAAGCTGCCGGCATCGACCCGTGCGTAGATGCCGGGTGCATCCCTGCCGGTGGGCGTCACGCCGTTGATCGCCCCGCCCAACGTGCCGGACCCGAAGCGCAGCGCATTCGCGCCGCGATAGACCTCCAGATGATCGAAGAAGATCGGCTCCAGTTCCTGGAAGTCGCCGTTGTCATCCGCCAGATTGATCGGCACGCCGTCCTGCAACAGCGTCAGCCCGCGCATGTGGAACCCGCGCGACAAGCCCGATCCACGAATGGAAATGCGCACTTCCTGCCCGAAACGCGGTTGCAGATAGACCCCGGGCGAATAGGCCAGCGCATCGCGCAGGGATACGAGCGACTTGTCGGCATAGTCTTCATAGCCGACCACGTCGGCCCCGCCGGGAGTAGCAGCGATTTGCCGTTCTGCGGCGTCTGCGGCAGTTTGCGCGGTGACGATGATGGTCGGTTCGACCGTATCCGCCAAAGCCGGCGTAGCGAGTGCAAGCGCGGATGCGCCAAGCACAAAGTGGCTGATCTTCATGGTGATTTCCTGAACGCCCTGCAGCCGTGTCGGCTGCGGGTGACAATCGTGGCGGCCCGCGTGAAAACGGGCCGGGCTGGATGGTCAGGCGTTGAGGGGTGGGCCGCGCAAGGGCGGGCGCAGGTAGGCTGGCCGTGCTGGCGGCGTTACCCGTTCGGGCGCAAGGCCCAGCAGCAGGATGAATGCCAGCGCGGCGGCCAGCAGCAGCACGTCCGCCCCGCCCAGCGCGGCCATGCCATGGCCGGCGAAGGCGCAAGTGCCGTCCTTCTGTGCAGGGACAGTCTTGCCCGGTGCATCATGGCGCTGCGGCACCGTGATCTGCATCTGCTTCACCGCACCCGTCGTTTCCGAACAGACGGTGACAGTCAGAACATGAGCAGCATCGGCGGACAGCATGAAACCTGCCGGCAACGCGGCCTTCAGGCACAGTGCCAGCACCATCAGCACCATCGCCAGATGGCGGTGCCGGGTCAGCAGGGATCGCAGCATCTGCATTGCGTGCAAGCCCCTAGGCCTTCAGCACGGCGTTGTCACCCATGCACCTTGGCAGCAGGCGGAACATGCCTGTCCACCACCAGTGCTGCGGCGGAAATCAGCACGGCGGCCACGGTCAGCACCGCGAAGAACGGCACCGTGCTGGTGCCGCCCGCCTGCAACAGCGCCCCACCCAGCCCGCTGGCCGCCACCGCACCCAGCCGGCTCATGAAAATGCCGAAGCCGATGCCGGCGGACCGGCAGCTTTGCGGGTAACCCAGCGCCATCATCACATACATCGCCGCGATGCTGGCGCTGAAGAAGCCGCCCGCCGCGCCGATCAGCCCGGTAACCAGCCGCTGTTCGCCCGCATCGGGAACGGCGGGCAGAGTTTCCACCGCAAAGGCCAGCGCCACCAGCAGCAGCACCAGAATGGCGCTGAAACTGGCCATGACCCGGCGCGATCCGAACCGGCGCACCAGCAGCCCCGCCGCGACCGAACCGATCATCGAAGTGATACCCGCCAGCGCCACGGCATTGCCCGCCGCCTGCAGACTGAAGCCCTTGGCCGTCAGCATCGTGGTCGACCAGTTGAGGATGCCATAGGCGACCAGCGCCGCCGCCGCGAAGGCAAGGCCGATGCCGATGTTCAGCCGGGCATTGCTGCGGTGGAGAACACCGATCAGCGCAGCCCCTTCGGCTTCATGCTGTTCGGCCAGCAGTTCCGGCACATCGGCCATTACCCGCGCGGCCTGCTGCTGTGCAGCCGCTTGCCGCCCCCGGGCGAGCAGGAACGACGGACTGTCGCGCAGCACCGCGGCGATCACCAGCACCAGCAGGATGGTGGCAAGGCCAATGCGGACGAAAGTGCCGCTCCACCCATGCTCCGCCGCCAGTTGCGGGCCGATCCAGCCCACCACAGTGCCGCCGATGGGGGTGCCTACCGAAAGGGTGCTGACCACTACCGACCGCCAACGTTCGGGCAACCATTCGCTCGCCAGCGCCAGCGCGTTGGAATAGGCCGCGCCAAAACCCAGCCCGCCCAGCAACCGCCAGCCCGATAGTTGCCATACGTCGGCGGAACTGCCCGCGCCCACTGTTGCGAGTGAAAACAGCACGGCGGCAATCGCCAGCGTCCAGCGGCGGCCGATCCGGTCCCCCAGCACACCCCCGCCCCACGATCCGAGACCGAAGCCGACGAGTGCCGAACTCATCGCCCAGCCGAACGTGGCGCGATCGACCCCGAAATCCTTCATCACCAGCGGCGCGACAATGCCCAGCAGTTGCATGTCCATGCCATCGGCCACCAGCACCAGCATGCACACGGCGGCGATGGTCCACTGGTACGGATGCACCGGGCGCGTGTTCAGCGCCTGAGTGAAGGTGACGGCCATGCTCTCTCCCCGTTTCCGCGCCCACCCGTTGGCGGTGCGCAACCCTGCCGTCATGCAACAGGGGCCTTGCAATTGACACGCTTGCTGCGGGAATGTCCACGCCCGCCCGCCTGCGCCTTCAGCGGATGATCATTGCCCGCCCGCGGGGGACTTGGAACCGAGATCGAGCGCCATGTCCTTTGGGTCTTCCTTGGGCACCGGGCGATTGCCGGGTGCCATCAGGTCACGCGCCATTTCCGCGCGCATGGATTCGAACTTCACCCGGCCTGCGGGGGCTTCATCCAGCGGGAAGGCGTCTTCGATTTCGCGATGGCGCTGCTTCACCTCATCGAGGAATTCGCGGTTGGTGAAGATGTAGAAGCGGTTTTCCTTGATCGCCTGCACCACGGCCTTGCCGGTATCCAGCGGATCGATCGCGGCGCGCATCGCGTCCCACAGATCCTTCAGGAACTGCGGTGCGCCTTCTTCCTTGATGTTTTCCGGATCATCTTCGGGCAGCGGCACAATGGCCGTGCGGGTGGCGCCGGGGAACAGGCAGGATACGCCGATGCCCTTGGGCGCCAGCTGAATGCGCAGCGATTCACTGAACCCGCGCACGGCATATTTCGCCGTGGAATAGGCAGCAAGCCCCGGCAACGGCACCACGCCAGCCATTGAACTGGTGTTGATGATATGCCCGCCTTCACCTTGCGCGCGGATGATCGGGGCGATGATCTTCGTGCCGTTGATGACCCCGCCCAGATTGATGGCGATGGCCTTGTCCCAATCTTCGAAATCGGGGCTTGCCGCCGTGCCGCCGCCGTTGACGCCGGCATTGTTGCACAACACGTGGATCTTGCCGAAAGTGGCCAGCACCTCGTCCACCGCAGCCTGCAGGCTTTCGCGGCTGGCGACATTGCATTTGACGAAATGCACGCCGTTGCTGCCGGCAAGGCCAGCCTTGGCCTTGGCGATATGGTCATCGCTCCAGTCCGCAATGGCGACCTTCATGCCTTCGGCCAGAAAAGCCCGCGCCATGCCGAAACCGATACCGCTGGCGCCGCCGGTGATGAAGGCGACCTTGCCCGTGAGGTTTTCCATGATCCGTATCCTGTATCGTCAAATGGCGGCGCGCGGCGCGCTTACTGTTCGTCGGCGAAACGTCCGAAATCGGGGGCTTCTTCCACCCGGTCAGGCGTGGCTGCCAGCACGGCTTCGGCGCGGGCGCGCATCGCTTCCTTATAGAAGCCGTGGGTGACGATGTAGGTCGTGTTAGCCAGAATGCCGTCGCACACCAGATTGCCGACCTCTTCCGGTTCCATCCAGTTATCGCCCACGATCCGGCGCGACAGTTTCTTTTCGCTTTCCACAAAACCGCTGCCTTCCAGCAGGTGCGCGGGGCGGTTGGCTTGCGTTTCGTGGATGTTCGACTTCACCGGGCCGGGCAGCAGGATCGACACACCGATATCCTTGTCCGCCAGTTCCGCCTTCACCGCTTCGCAGTAATGGGCAACGGCGGCCTTGCTGGCGGCATAGATGGCCAGATAGGATGGCATCACCACTTCTGCGGCAAGGCTGGCCGTGGATACGATATGCCCGCCGCGGCCGTGCGCCAGCATCTGCGGAAGGAATTCGACGAAACCGTTGATGACCCCGCCGACATTGACGCCGAAGCCGAAATCATAATCGGCGTAAGTCGCTTCCAAAATCGGGCCTTCCAGCCCGACGCCGGCATTGTTGACGAGGATATCCACCCCGCCAAATTCATCCTGCATCCGTTTGGCAGCGGCGCGGTATGTTTCCCGGTTGGTGACATCCAGCTGCAAGGCGCTGATCGCGTTGGAAAGCCCGCCACCGGCAAATTCGGCCAGCGCGCGATCGATATGGTCCTGCCGCAGATCGGCCAGCACCACTTGCGCGCCGCGTTCCACCAGCACCTTGGCAATGCCAAGCCCGATGCCGCTTGCACCCCCGGTGACGAAGGCGATCTTCCCTTCGAAACTTCCGATCGGCATTCCCGCTCTCCCAGCTATTCCGCTGCTTTGTGGCACGCGGCGGGGCAGGCGTCCATCGGGGATGGAGCGGATTTTCGCCGGGTTTTACGGCTTGTGCGCGAACCAGATGGTGTGGCGCGGGCCCTTGTTGTTCGGGCGCGCGCGGACGGTGATTTCCTCCACGTCGAACTTCGCTTCGTTCAACCGCCGGGTGAAAGCCTTATCGCTCGCGCCGGACCATACGGCCAGCACCCCGCCGGGGCGCAGCGCGCGCATCGCCGCTTTCAAGCCCTTCATCGAATAGAGCCAGTTGTTGGCATCGCGCACCAGCCCGTCCGGCCCGTTGTCGACATCCAGCAGGATCGCATCGTAAACACCGTTGGCGGCGGCGATGGCTTCACCCACGTCGCCCATCTGCAAGGCCACGCGCGGATCATCAAGGCATCCGTCAGCGACGGCCGCCATCGGCCCGCGCGCCCATTCGATGATTTCGGGAACCAGTTCCGCCACGGTGATGCGCCCTTTCGGCGCCAGCAACCCCAGCGCGGCGCGCAGGGTGAAGCCCATGCCGTATCCGCCCACCAGCAGGTGCGGGGCCGGATCGATCATCCGTTCCAGCGTCAGCGTGGCCAGCGCCTCTTCCGAATAGCGCATCCGCGTGCTCATCAATTCATTGCGGTCCAGCGCGATGATGAAATCCGCGCCGTGGGTATAGAGCCGCAGTTCTTCCCCACCCGGCACCTGGGCAGTCCCGATCAGTTCGCGGGTGAGCATATGCAATCCTTCAGCCAAAATGGAATGGGCCGCGATCGCTCGCGGCCCATCCGGTACTTGTCGTCAGTCGAGAAGGATCAATCGTCCTTCAGGAAGGCCGGGATATGGTCGGCACCGCCGCCATTGTCGTCACGACGCGGACGGTCACCACGGGGGCGGTCGCCGCCGCCACGCGGGCCACGGTCACCACCGCCGCGCGGACCACGACGGTCACCGCCGCGATCGCCGCCAGCGCGCGGTTCACGCGGTTCGCGTGCCGGGCGGGTGTCTTCCAGTTCGGCGCCGGTTTCCTGATCGACAACGCGCATGGACAGGCGAACCTTGCCACGCTGGTCGATTTCGAGAACCTTGACTTTGACTTCCTGCCCTTCGGACACGACGTCGGTCGGCTTTTCAACGCGTTCGTTGCGCATTTCGGACACGTGAACGAGACCGTCCTTGCCACCCATGAAGTTCACGAATGCGCCGAAATCGACGATGTTGACGACCTTGCCGTTGTAGATCTTGCCGACTTCGGCTTCTTCCACAATGCCCTGGATCCACTTGCGGGCAGCTTCGATCTGCGCGACGTCGGAGGAGCTGATCTTGATCAGGCCTTCATCGTCGATATCCACCTTCGCGCCGGTTTCGGCGACGATTTCGCGGATGACCTTGCCGCCCGTGCCGATCACTTCACGGATCTTGGACTTGTCGATCTGCATCGTTTCGATCCGCGGCGCGTGGGCCGACAGTTCGGTACGGGCAGAACCCAGAGCGCGGGTCATTTCGCCAAGGATGTGAGCGCGGCCGGCCTTCGCCTGTTCCAGCGCCTTCGCCATGATTTCCTTGGTGATGCCGGCGATCTTGATGTCCATCTGCAAGGACGTGATGCCTGCTTCGGTACCGGCAACCTTGAAGTCCATGTCGCCCAGGTGATCTTCGTCACCCAGAATGTCGGACAGGACAGCAAAGTCCTTGCCTTCCAGGATCAGGCCCATGGCGATGCCGGAAACCGGGCGTGCGATCGGCACGCCAGCATCCATCATCGACAGACAGCCACCGCACACCGTCGCCATCGAGGACGAGCCGTTGGACTCGGTGATGTCGGACAGGATACGGATGGTGTAGGGGAATTCATCCTTGGTCGGCAGCACCGGGTGCAGCGCGCGCCATGCCAGCTTGCCATGGCCGATTTCGCGGCGGCCCGGGGCGCCGAAACGGCCCACTTCACCGACCGAGTACGGCGGGAAGTTATAGTGCAGCATGAAGTTCTGATAGGTCAGGCCGTCCAGCCCGTCGATCATCTGTTCGCTGTCCTTGGTGCCCAGCGTGGTGGTGCAGATCGCCTGCGTTTCACCTCGGGTGAACAGTGCCGAACCGTGGGTACGGGGCAGGAAACCGACCATGCTTTCGATCGGGCGGACCTGATCCAGCTTGCGGCCATCGATACGCGCGCCGTCCTTGAGGATGGCGGTGCGGACGATGTCGGCTTCCACCTTCTTCATCGTCTTCATCGCGACCATCTGGGTCTGCGGCGTTTCGGTGTTGAACGCTTCCTTCGCCTTGGCGCGGGCAGCGTTGAGGGCGTTGGAACGGGCGGACTTGTCCGTCAGCTTGTAGGCTGCGGCAACGTCCTTGCCGACCACGTCCTTCAGCTTCTTCTTGATGTCGGCGGTGTTGTCCGACAGGTCGACTTCCCAAGGTTCCTTGGCAGCCTTTTCCGCCAGGCTGATGATCGCGTTGATGACCTTGCGGCTTTCATCATGCGCAAACATCACTGCGCCGAGCATTTCTTCCTCGGTCAGTTCCTTGGCTTCGGATTCCACCATCATCACCGCGTCGAGCGTGGCGGCGACGACGAGGTCGAGGCGACCTTCGGCGACTTCGGCCATCGACGGGTTCAGCTGGTATTCGCCATCCTTGAAACCGACGCGGGCGGCGCCGATCGGGCCCATGAACGGAACGCCGGAGATCGTCAGCGCAGCAGAGGCGGCGATCAGCGCAACGATATCGGCTTCGGTCTGGCCATCATAGGACAGAACCTGGCAGATCACGTTGATTTCGTTGTAGAAACCTTCCGGGAACAGCGGGCGGACCGGACGGTCGATCAGGCGGCTGGTCAGCGTTTCCTTTTCGGTCGCGCCGCGTTCACGCTTGAAGAAGCCACCCGGGATACGACCGGCGGCGGAGAACTTTTCCTGATAGTGGACGGTCAGCGGGAAGAAATCCTGCCCTTCCTTCACACTCTTCGCGGCGGTGACAGCGCACAGCACAACGGTTTCGCCATAGGTCGCCAGAACGGCGCCATCGGCCTGACGGGCAATGCGCCCGGTTTCCAGAGTGAGGGTCTTTCCGCCCCATTCCAGCGATACGGTTTTCGTGTCGAACATGATATTCCTTCGTGAACCCGCGCGGCCATATTGCGGCGCGGGGCCTACTGCCGGGGAAGCCGTCCCGGTGGCGGTGCGGGGCCATTGTTCCTGCCCCAAGGCGATCAATCCGCCGATTTGCGGACCGATGCCCCATTTCCATGCCATCCCCGCGTTGGCGGTGAACGGCGTCCTTATGCAAAAAGCGGCCCACCTGGGGGCCGCTTTCCGCTAAACTCTTACTTACGCAGGCCCAGCTTCTGGATCAGCCCGTTGTACCGGGCGACATCCTTCTTTTTCAGATAGGAGAGCAGGCTGCGACGCTTGTTCACCATCATCAGCAGGCCGCGGCGCGAATGGTTGTCCTTGTGGTTGACCTTGAAGTGTTCGGTCAGGTTGCGGATCCGTTCGGTCAGGATCGCGACCTGCACTTCCGGCGAACCGGTGTCACCCTGCGCACGTGCGTTATCGGTGATGATTGCTTGCTTCTTTTCAGCGGTAACCGACATCAATTTACTCCGCGGTATCGGGAAGGTTGAAACCCCGGACGACCTTGGCCGTCCCGCCTTCGATTTCCATCAGCGCCACCGGCACACGGCCAGTCAGTGCAAGATGAAGCCCGTCAGCATGGGGCAATCCGGTGATGATCCGGCCCTGACGGACCGCCTGCACATTTACCGGGTCGAGGTGAAGGGCCGGGATACCGTCCAGCCCTGCCTCCAACGGCAGGAGATGATCTTCAAGGGGCGCGCCGTTGCCGATTTCGTTCAACTTGTCCAGCGAAATCGCCTGATTTTCGGTGAACGGACCGGCCTTTACGCGGCGCAGAAAGGTGACATGCCCAACGGTGCCCAGTGCCAGCGCAATGTCCCGCGCAAGGCTGCGGATATAGGTGCCCTTGCTGACATGCGCCAGCAGGGTCACCGATTCCAGCGCCGTTTCCGCACCCGCATGGCCCGTGATCGCCAAGACTTCGATCACCACGCTGCGGGTGGCCAGTTCCACTTCCTCCCCTGCACGGGCAAGGTCATAGGCCCGCTGGCCATTGATCTTCAGCGCGGAATAGGCGGGCGGCACCTGATCGATCGGGCCGGTAAACTGCGGCAGCACGGCCTGCACTTGCGCCAGTGATGGCCGCACGTCGCTTTCGGCAATGACCGGGCCTTGCGTGTCCAGCGTATCGGTCTGGCTGCCGAATTGCAGCGTGAAGGCATAGGCTTTGCTGGCATCGAGCATCCGCCCGGCCAGCTTGGTCGCTTCACCGACGGCGATAGGCAAAACGCCCTCCGCCAGCGGATCCAGCGTGCCGCCATGGCCCACCTTCACCTTGCCAAAGCCCGCCTGCCGCAGATTGCGCTTCACCGCGGCCACCGCCTGCGTGCTGCCCAGCCCGCGGGGCTTGTCGAGGATGATCCAGCCGTGCGCGGTCATTCGCCCGCCACCGCCATCGCCAGCCGCTGGAACTGTTCCAGCGCCCAGCCCACGGGTGGCCCGACCAGCCGCTGCACTACGTCCAGCTGCGGAAACAGCCACGGCAAGACCACCAGCAACAAGATCACCGCCGGAAAGGCATAGCGGCGCGAATTGGCATAGGCCCGCGCCGCACCGC
Source organism: Pseudomonadota bacterium (assembly GCA_039804965.1). Lineage (GTDB taxonomy): Bacteria > Pseudomonadota > Alphaproteobacteria > Sphingomonadales > Sphingomonadaceae > Croceibacterium_C. Next base: position 4,281 of record JBDLVD010000032.1, on the reverse strand, counting down.
GCGGCAGCACCCCTTCAACGATATGCGATCCATCGAACGGCGGAATCGGCAGCAGGTTGAACAACGCCAGGAAGATGTTGATCAGGATGAAGCCCTGCAACGCGCTGAAAAAAAACGTCGCCACCGGGCCGGGCGCGGCGGACAACCCGCGCGCCAGCAGGCCCAGCGCCACGGCGCCCACCGTCGCCAGCACCAGATTGGTCAGCGGCCCCGCCACCGCCACGGCCATCATCCCGAAGCGCGGATTGCGAAGGCGGCGCTGGTTCACCGGCACAGGCTTTGCCCAGCCGAACACCGGCAGCCCGGCCAGCGCGAGCATTCCCGGCAGCGCCAGCGTGCCGAACAGATCGACGTGGCGCAGCGGGTTCAGGCTCAGCCGCCGCTGCTCCAGCGCGGTTGGATCGCCCAGCAGCAGCGCGACATAGCCATGCGCGACTTCGTGGAAGACAATGGCAATAACCAGCGCGGGAACCAGCGCCAGCACGGACAGGAGGGTTTCGTTCATCGCGGGGTAGATAGGGGGCCGGGCGTGGCTGCGCCAGCGCGCAGGCGATCCAGCCGGATCAGACTATTCCTCGTCCGCTTCCAGATCGCGGGCCACCCGCGGATCGTTCAGCAACGTTTCGATCCGGTCAGCCTCGTCGAAGCTCTCGTCAGCAAGAAATTTCAGTTTCGGCGCAAACTTCAGGCCGAGCCGCTGGGCCACCTCGCGCTGGAAGAACGCGGTATTGGTCCGCAGCGCCTTCAGCACCACCTCTTCCTGTTCGCCCAGCAGCGGCTTCACATAGACTTTCGCCTGCCGCAGGTCGGGTGACATCCGCACTTCGGTGACCGACACACTGCGCGAGGCCAGCACATCGTCATGCACTTCCTGCCGCGCGAGAAGTTCGGACAGGATGTGGCGCACTCGTTCCCCCACTTTCAGCAGGCGAACGGACTGGTCTTCCCCGGTTGCGGTTGTGCGGGCCATCAGCTTTCCATAATCTCGAGTATCCGCCGGATCGAGCGGATGTTGCGGGCGGTGTGGCGGCAGCCAAGGCGGCGGGCGATGAAATCCCCGCTCATCCGCGATCCGCCAACGCCATCGACGTAATCGACATGCAGGGCCGCCTTGCCCGCCGCGATCCGTTCCGGCCCGCGCAGCGCCTGATCGGCAATCAGCTTGGCGAAGGCTTCGGGGGCCGGTTCCCCTTCCAGGAAATGGACGTGGACCTGCTTGTCCTCGCCATCATCCCTGAACGGGTTTTCCGCCAGCACCGCTGCCAGTTCGGCACGGTTCAGCACCACGGCGAAAGTGTCGATATCGAAGGCATCGCGCACCACGTAGGCCAGCTTTTCCGCCAGCCCTGCCGAGGGGCGTTCCTCGTGCGAAAACAGCACGTTGCCGCTGGCAACCACCGTTTCCACGTCCTCGAAATCTTCCCATTCCAGCGCCTTGCGCAGCTCAGCCATCGACAGCCGGTTGCCACCGACATTGATAGCCCCGAGCAAGGCGACGTAGCGTGTCATCGGCAGGCCTCCAGCCTCCGCCCCAATGGGGGCGGAAGCCGCAAGTTACAGCGTCCGTTCGCGTTCCTCGATTTCGAACACTTCGAGGTTGTCGCCCGGCTTGATGTCGTTGGTATCGGTCAACACCACGCCGCATTCGAGGCCGGTGCGCACTTCGTCCACGTCATCCTTGAAGCGCCGCAGCGACTGGATGGTCGTGGCCGAAACGATGACATCGTTGCGGGTAAGGCGGGCGTGCAGGCCCTTGCGGATGATGCCTTCCAGCACCAGCAGACCGGCGGCCTTGTCCTTCTTGCCGGCAGGGAACACCTGCTTGACTTCGGCACGGCCAACAACGTGTTCGATCCGCAGCGGGCCCAGTTCGCCAGCCATCTCCTTCGCGATTTCCTCGGTCAGGTGATAGATCACGTCGTAATACCGCATTTCCACCTTGTGGCGGGCGATCAGTTCGCGCGCCTTGGTGTTCGGGCGGACGTTGAAGCCGATGACCGGCGCCTTTGAAGCCGAAGCCAGCGTCACGTCGCCTTCGGTGATCGCGCCCACGCCCGAATTCAGGATGCGGACCTTGATCTCGTCGTTGGACAGGTTGTTCAGCGCATTGACGATCGCTTCGACCGAACCCTGCACATCGCCCTTCACCACCACCGGGAATTCGATCACGTCGCTCTTCAGATCGGAGAACATCGTTTCGAGGTTGGCCGGAGCCGTCGCGGTGCGCTTAGCAGTGGCCTGTTCCTGGCGGTATTCAGCCACTTCGCGGGCACGCTGTTCGTTTTCGACCACGGTCAGCATGTCGCCAGCCTGCGGCACGCCGCCAAGGCCCAGCACTTCGACCGGCATCGACGGACCGGCTTCGGCAACTTGCTGGCCCTTGTCGTTCACCAGCGCACGGACACGGCCGCTCTGGGTGCCGACCACGAAGGTATCGCCGCGCTTCAGCGTGCCGCGATTGACCAGCACGGTGGCAACGGGGCCACGGCCCTTGTCCAGCTTGGCTTCGATCACGGTTGCTTCCGCATCGCGATCAGGACGGGCGCGCAGTTCCATCAGTTCGGCCTGCAGCATGATCTTTTCGATCAGTTCATCGAGGCCCGCACCGGTCTTGGCGGAAACTTCCACGTCCTGCACATCGCCGGACATCGCTTCCACCACGATTTCGTGTTCCAGCAGGCGTTCACGCACCTTCTGGGCATTGGCTTCCGGCTTGTCGATCTTGTTGATCGCCACGATCATCGGCACGCCGGCGGCCTTGGTGTGTTTGATGGCTTCGATCGTCTGCGGCATGATGCCGTCATCCGCTGCCACCACCAGAATGACGATATCCGTCACATTGGCACCGCGCGCACGCATCTGGGTAAAGGCCGCGTGGCCCGGGGTATCCAGCACGGTGAGCAACTGCTTGCTCTTGGTCATGATCTGATAGGCGCCGATGTGCTGGGTGATGCCTCCGGCTTCGCCCTTTACCACGTCCGTACCGCGCAGGGCGTCGAGCAGGCTGGTCTTGCCGTGATCGACGTGGCCCATGATCGCCACGACAGGCGCGCGCGGCTTCAGCGTTTCTTCCGGATCGACATCGGCGCTGCTGTTCAGATCGGCATCGCTATCGGACACCAGCGTGATGTTGTGGCCAAATTCTTCGACCAGCAGTTCCGCCGTTTCCTGATCGATGGTCTGCGTGATGGTCACGACCATGCCCAGCTTGAACAGGGCCTTCACCAGATCGGCGCCCTTTTCGGCCATGCGGTTGGCCAGTTCCTGCACGGTGATCGCTTCCGGCACCACGACATCGCGGACCTGCTTTTCACGCGGCTGGGACTTGCCGGAGAAGTGGGCGCGCTTTTCCTTTTCGCGCGCGCGCTTCAGCGCGGCGAGCGAACGGGCGCGCGCGCCTTCGTCTTCGTTCAGTGCGCGGTTGACGGTCAGCTTGCCGCCACGACGGCGATCGGCCGCGCTGGCGCGATCGTTGCCACCGCGATCGGAGCGTTCGCCACGTTCCGGACGGCCACCACCGCCGCCGCTGGACGCCGCGCTCGAGCTTGAACCGGAACTGGAGCCGGCATTGGCATTGCTGCTGGCCGGCGCTGCCGCACCCGGCTTGGGTGCGCGTTCGACCTTCTTGGGCTCGACCTTCTTGGGTTCGATGCGGGCGACCGGGGTGAACCGGCGCGGCGCAGGTGCAGCCACGACGGGATCGGCCACGGCTTCGGGTGCAGCAACGGCTTTTGCCGGCGCTGCGGGTTCGCTTGCCACCGGCTCTGCCGCCGCTTCGGGAGCGGGGGTTTCAGCGGCTGGCGCGGGCTGCTGGACAGCCTGTTCTTCAGCGCGGCGGTTTTCTTCCGCGCGGCGCTTTTCGTCTTCCAGTTGGCGAGCCTTTTCCTCGGCTTCGCGGCGGGTCGCCTCTTCGCCGGAACGCAGGCGGTTTTCTTCCGCTTCACGCAGCAGGCGGGCCTGCATTTCCTGACGGGATTCGCTGGACGGAGCTGGGCGCGCAGCCGGGCGCGGCGCTTCTGCGACAGGCGCAGGAGCAGGTGCCGCAGCAACCGGGGCCGGTGCCACTTCTTCCACCGCAGGCGCGGCATCGGGCGAACCGGGCTTGCCCACCAGACGGCGGCGCTTCACCTCGACCACCACCTTGTTGGTGCGGCCGTGGCTGAAGGTCTGCTTGACCTCGCCCGCCTGGACCGCGCTTTTCAGCCCCAGCGGCTTGCGGCCCAGCGTCGGTTTGTTCTCGTTGTCGCTCATAGTGCCTTCAAAGGTCCTTCAAATTCAAAC